>CAYSHN010000031.1:0-15200 GCA_964430815.1 uncultured Calditrichota bacterium
GATCAACGGTTGCTCCGGGGAGATAAACATACGGAAAAGAAGTCCAACGGAGATGGGCATCAGAATTGCCAGCAAACCGGGCAGGATCATCTGCCGCAAGGCACTTTTAGTGACGATATCAACGCAGGCCCCGTAATTGGGTTTAAAATCGGAAGTGAATTGAATTATATCATTAATTCTTGGTAGAGATTTATATTGATCCCGTACTTCACTGATAATGGCCTGACTGGCCCTGCCGACGGCACGGATAGCCAGAGAGGAGAAAAGGAACACCAACATGCCGCCTAATAAAGCACCTATAAATACAGCGGGTTCCTTAATATTAACCACATCAAAGACAGAACCGGTGTAGGCCTGAATTTCATCCATATAGGCCATGAACAGTAAAAATGCGGCCAAGGCCGCCGAACCGATAGCATATCCCTTGGTCAATGCTTTCGTTGTATTCCCAACAGCATCAAGGCGGTCGGTTTTAACCCGGACTTCTTCTGGTTGCTGACTCATCTCTACGATACCGCCGGCATTATCGCTGATCGGCCCGAAGGTATCCATAGCCAGTATATAAGCGGCGGTGGCCAGCATACCCATGGTAGCAACAGCCGTTCCAAAAAATCCGGCATGAGGATAACCCGACATATTTCCCATATAGTAAGAAGCTAAAATGGCGATGGAGATAACGAGCACCGGCAAAGCTGTACATTCAAATCCCACCGCAATACCGGCAATAATATTTGTAGCCGGGCCGGTTTTACTGGCTTCGGCAATACTTTTAACCGGCCGATATTTATATTCAGTATAGTATTGTGTGATGTAAACGATAGCTACAGAGGTTAATACGCCAATTATACCGCAACCAAAGAAATATAACCAGGCATTGGGTAATTGTTCACTATATAATAGCCAGCGGGTGGCCACACCGAAGGCGATCATGGCCAGCAGAACAGCTACATAATAACCACGATTCAAGGCCTGCATCGGGTCACCGTTTTCTTTGACCTTGACTACTAATATTCCAATTATCGATGCAATAATTCCAAAGGCACGGGCGACCAGAGGGAACATCATGAAACCAATAGTACCGGCGGCCAGGGCGATACCCATCTTTTGGGATTGTAAGGCCACCGTGGCCCCTAGGATCATGGCTCCGATATTTTCTGCGGCTGTAGACTCAAACAGGTCAGCCCCTCTACCAGCACAATCGCCGACATTATCGCCAACCAGGTCGGCAATGACCGCCGGATTACGTGGATCGTCTTCCGGAATTCCGGCTTCAACTTTTCCCACCAGATCAGCGCCAACATCTGCTGCTTTGGTGTATATTCCACCGCCCAGCTGGGCAAACAAGGCAACAAAACTGGCGCCAAAACCGTATCCAACAATTAATAATGGAATCTTTTCCGGTGGAACAACAGGTGAAAATATCGTAACCAGGGCATATAATCCACCGACACCCAGTAAACTTAAAGCCACAACCAGTAATCCGGAGACAGCCCCGCCGCGTAAGGCAGTACGCAGAGCATTGTTCAGATTACTAAGTGCTGCAGTAGCGGTACGAATATTAGCACGAATACTAACCCACATACCCACGTAACCGGCAATAACAGAGCATAACGCTCCCAGTACAAATGAAATCATAATCCACAGGGCCAGGGTTATACGGTCGAGTGGATCATGCGGATTGGCTGGTCGCAGGAAGCCATAACCAACAAATACAAACACTGCAAATAGAAAAGCCAGAAAAAGAATCGTTTTATTCTGACGTCTCAGGAATGCTTCAGCTCCTTCTTTAATAGCCAAATGAATTTTTACCATTTTTTCCTGGCCCATCGATTGTTTCAATACCCACCGTGCCATCCAGGCTGCGGCGATTAGTCCCAGAACACTGATCGAGAGTACCAGGGTGAGTAAATTACCACTATCCATTATTCAACCTCCTTTATATATGTCTAGCTCGTATCTTATATCGTTTCAGGTTATAATAATCGTCACTAAAAACTATCTCTGGATTGTTTTCTACCGAATTAGCAGATAAAATTTTATCTTACCAATCGATGTATTTGATGAATCTGCCCTTAAGTCGATATTATTTTACGGTTCGAATTTTTTAATATACTTAGTAATTTATTTTTTTTATTTAAAATATACAATCTGGATTTGATTATTATTTCAAACCTCTCCTCTCCAATAGAGCGTCTTTGCTAGGTTCTGCTCCGCGGAAACGTTTATATAGTACCATGGGATCCTCAGATCCTCCGGAAGAGAGGATATTTTCCCGGAAAGCCCGGGCAGTCTGTGGATCAAAAAGGCCTTTTGCTTTAAAAGCCTGGAAGGCATCGGCATCCAGTACTTCGGCCCAGATGTAACTATAATAACCGGCTGAATAACCGCCTGAAAAAATGTGCTGAAAATATGGACTGCGATAGCGGACCACGATTTCCGGAATCAGTCCGATTTTCCGCAAAGAAGTTTCCTCAAATTTCAGTACTTCAACTTCTGCAGCTTCGCTCAGAGTATGCCAATCCATATCCAGGAAAGCGGCAGCCAGATATTCAATGGTTATAAAACCCTGGTTGAATTTTTCCGACTGTTTCAGTTTGGCAATCACTTCATCGGGGATGGGTTCATTGGTCTGATAATGTCTGGCGTACATTTTCATTACTTCGGGAGCGGAGGCCCAGTTTTCCATGATCTGCGATGGTAATTCCACAAAATCACGTGATACGGAGGTTCCTGATAACAGAGGATAAGTGCAATTTGATAGCAGACCGTGCAAAGCATGTCCAAATTCGTGGAACAGTGTGGAAACCTCTTCAAAACTGAGCAGGGCTGGTTGTGTACTGGTGGGTTTGGAGAAATTGACCACATTGATAATTATCGGGGTGAAATTTTTATTTTCTTTTTTATATTGACTGCGAAAGTCATTCATCCAGGCACCGCCGCGTTTACTGCTACGCGGAAAATAATCGGTGAACAAAATTCCAATATGTTTTCCGTCAGCTTCTTGCACTTCAAATACCTTCACATCCGGATGATAGGTGGGGATATCTTTTCTCTCGGTAAAAGTGATGCCATACAGTTTATTGGCCACCATAAAGGCACCATCGATCACATGCTCCAGTTTGAAATAGGGACGCAGCAATTCCTCATCCAGGGCATATTTTTCTTTTCTTAACTTTTCGGTATAATACCACCAGTCCCAGGGTTGTAATTTAAATGTATTCCCTTCCCTTTGTACCATTTCTTGCAGGGCTATCACTTCTTTTTTAGCCATAGCCAGGGTAGGAATCCATAACTCGTTAAGCAGGGCATAGACATTCTGCGGATTTTTAGCCATATTTTCTTCCAATACAAAATCGGCGAAGGTTTGATAGCCTAATAATTTAGCTTTTTTGATTCGCAGGTTTACGATCCTGGCCAGAATTGATTTATTATCCTGTTGATTGTCATTATTTCCACGATTGATATAGGCTTTGAATATCATTTCCCGCAGGTCCCGTTTCTCGGAATATTGCAGGAAGGGGATTAGACTTGGTTTATGTAAGGTAAAGATCCATTTACCCTGATCATTTTGTTCCTTAGCAGCATCGGCGGCAGCGGTAATTACATTAGAGGGAAGTCCAGCCAGATCTTCCGGTTTGGTGATGATCAACTTGAAAGTATTATCTTCTTTCAGCACATTTTCACCGAATTGCAGGGCCAGTTCAGATAGTTGTTTATTGATATCTCTCAACTCTTCTTTCTGAGTTTCATTTAAATTTGCGCCGCCACGCACAAAATTCTGGTAATATTTTTTCAGCAGCATTTTTTGTTCGGCATTAAACTGGAGAGAATCCTGTCGTTCATAAATGGATTTAATGCGTTGAAATAGTCGGTTATTCAGAAAAATGTCATCACGATTTTTGGATATGAGTGGTGCCACGTCCCTGGCTATCTGCTGCAGGGTATCATTGGTATGTGCCGAATTTAAATTATAGAAGACATTACTTACTTTGTTAAGCAATTCGCCACTATAATCCACGGCGGCAATAGTATTATCGAAGGTTGGAGATTTGATATTATTAGCAATAGCTGCGATTTGTTCCTGCTGTTCTTTGATTCCGGCTAAAAAAGCAGGTTTATAATGGTGCTCTTTGATTTTATCAAATGGTGGTGTTTGAAAGGGAGTTTGATACTCACTGAAGAATGGATTGGATTCCTGTCGGGAGCAGGTAAAATAAAATATGGTAATAAACAATAATAAAACCATGGGCATTCTCATTATTTCCTCTCTGCTTTTTATATTATGATCAGATTTGTAAAAAGTCAGTTTACAAAACAAAATATATTGAAGTTCAAAATGGCGAGCAACATCTAAGTGAAAGACCTGCGGCCAAAAAAATCTGGTAAAAATTTTTTAGAAATTGTGTCATGGAATTAATAAATTGAGGTTAATTCATAAAATGATTAACAGGAGGATTCTATTATGGCTTATACTTTTGAGGAATTAAAGAAAAAGACTGTTGCCGAAATGCGGGAAATTGCTGCCGGGATAGAGCACGAAGCACTTAAGGGTTATACGCAATTAAACAAGGAGCATCTTCTGGCGGCTATCTGCAAAGCTTTAAATATTGATATGTTTGTCCACCATCAGGTTATAGGTATCAATAAATCCGGAATCAAGACCGAGATCAGGCAGTTGAAAAAGCAACGTGCTGAAGCCATTAAAAGTAAAAATCAAGATCAACTTCTACAAGTGCGGGGACGCATACGTAATCTGAAAAAACTATTGCGTCGCGCCGAATTATAGAGAATTAATCGTTCAGATACGTTTGAATTTCTTCGGCCAGCAATTCTTCGATCTGCACTTTGCCATTCTGTTGTGTTTGTGTATAGCGGAATACTCGCCCGCTATAATTACGTAGCACGACCTCTTCTTCGGTAAGCCGGAGAACATAGTTAGGCAATAGAGGAATTTTCCCGCCTCCACCCGGAGCATCGATGACGAAGTATGGATTAGCCATCCCTGAAGTCCAGCCTCTCAGGGCTTCCATGATTTCAAGTCCTTTTTCAACCTTTGTACGCAGATGTTCGGTACCAAAAACCATATCTGCCTGATAAATGTAATAAGGTTTTACCCGCGCCTGTAATAATTTCTGCATTAGTTTTTTCATCGTTTCCGGATCATCGTTAACTCCTTTGAGCAGCACGGACTGATTTCCCAGCGGGATACCGGCATCGGCCAGTCGGCCCAGTGCTTTAACTGTAATCGGAGCTAATTCATCGGGATGGTTAAAGTGAACATTCACATACAGCGGATGATATTTTTTTAACATTTTGACCAATTTGGCAGTAATACGCTGTGGCAGAAATACAGGTACCCTGGTATGAATTCGGATAATTTCAACATGGGGTATGCGCCGTAAATTCTGTAGAACGTATTCAATCTTTTCATCTAACAGCAGCAAGGGATCGCCACCGGATAATATAACATCCCGGACTTCCGGATGTGCGGCAATATATTCGATACCTTCATCTATGAAACGCCAACTAATTTTAGTGGGATCGCCCACTTTTCGTTTACGGGTGCAAAATCGGCAATAGGAAGCACAAACATGACTGATCAAGAATAATACGCGGTCGGGATACCTATGCACTACATTATGTACCGGAGAGTCTCGATCCTCTCCTAAGGGATCTTCCAGTAATTCATTATCAACCAGTTCATTTTTATCCGGCACGATTTGGCGGTAAATCGGATCCCCTTTCTCTTTGATCAGAGAAAGATAGTGGGGAGTAATGCGAATCTTAAATTCCTGTTCAACCTCCTGTATATCTTCCAGCGGGATATTAAAGCGTTTGGCGATCTCATCCGGCTTGGTCAGGCTGTTCCGTAGTATCTTTTGCCAGCGTTCCATGGTAATGCAACTCCTTTAATTTTTAATGTATTTAGAATAAATCATTCGATCATCACCGGGCTGATAAAAGTCTTTAATCTGTGCAGCCAACTGATAGCCGCTATGCAGATAAAAGGCCTGGGTTGATGCATACTTTTTTTGTGAAGAGGTTTCGATAATTATCAGGCGTCCCTGCAAACGGGTAACTTCTTGCTCTAAGAAGGTCAGTAATTTTTTACCGATACCCTGGTTCTGAAATTCAGGATGTACGGCAATCCAATACAGATCATATGTTCCCGCAGTTAACGGAGTAGGACCAAAACACAGATAACCGCATATTTGTGCGCCTGTTACTGCATCAACAGCTTCCGCGACGTAGACATGATAATCTTTTTGTTTCGGCTGGGATAAGAAGATATCGACCAATTCCATAGCTACATCAATTTCAGCTGCGGTAAAAAAACCCGTACTTATCAGAATATTATGTACCTGCTGTCGGTCTTTCGAATTCATTGCACGCAGTTTAACCATTAGCTTTCCTTTTGGCAGCTTCCTTTAAAACGATCGAAACGAAATCCTCGTATTCGTATCCGCCGGCTTTAAGTGATCGTACGAAACCGGCATCCGGAGAGATATCGGGATTAGGATTATATTCCAGCACATAAATATCTG
The DNA here is from genome assembly GCA_964430815.1 of uncultured Calditrichota bacterium. Taxonomy (GTDB): domain Bacteria; phylum Calditrichota; class Calditrichia; order JAJRVZ01; family JAJRVZ01; genus CAVZSQ01. The sequence goes on from CAYSHN010000031.1 coordinate 6,546, forward strand.
CGTTGTGATCCATGCGTACATCGACACGTCCATAATCGCGACCGCGCAGCAAGCGATACACCGATAAAGCAGTATCTTCCAACCGCCTTTTCAGAGTAGCAGAAATATCCGCCGGGCAACGAGGGGGCGTCTTTTTATACAGCGGATGGTCAGGCATCCATTTTGCTTCATACGTAGTGATGGGATATAAACCAGCATCCAGATGAGTAAAATCAATTTCAGAAATCGGTAAAATATGGATGGGGTTGTTCCCCAGAATACTGATATTAAATTCCCGCCCATCGATGAATTGTTCTACCAGCACCGGTTGTGAATATTTCTTTAAAACTTCTACTACGATTTTTTGTAATTGCGGCAGATCATGAACAATCGAATCTTGGTTTATGCCCAGACTTGCATCTTCGCGCGAAGGTTTAACAATTAAAGGGAAGGTCAGTCCGGTTTTCTTGGGGGATCTTTCGTAAACTTCAAAATCAGGGGTGAGAATGTTTTCCGCCTGGAATAATTTCTTAGCCATTGCTTTATTCTGAGCTAGACCGAGAGTCAAGGCAGAATTACCGGTATAAGTAATGCCTTTTAGTTCCCATAAACCGGCAATACCCATCTCCATCCCGGCGTCCCCTTTATAACCTTCAACGAGATTAAAAATCAGATCCGGTTTGAACTGATTAATTTTTTTCAAATCTTTTTCGATGTGATCGATCGGCATACATTCTACCACATGACCCAATTTCAGCAGGGCATCACGAACCGCCTCCATCTCTTCTCTGATCGCCTGTTCGGAGACGAGATCCATCAGATCGGATTCTTCTTCTAATTTTGGAGGGTCGTTATAAGCCAGAAATACTTTCATATCATCAATTCCATTTACGCTTGCAGGCCGTTACGGCGGGCTGCAATTTGTACGACTTTTTGCAGCATGGCCGCATAATTATAACCGGCCGTACGGGCTGCTTTGGGAAAGCATGAATTATCCTTAGGATCTGGTAAAATGCCGGGCAGGGGATTTAACTCCAGAATGTTGGGAATTTCATTTTCATCAAGTCGGATATCAATGCGGCACCAATCCCGTATATTCAGGACCTGATAGGCCGTGCGAGCAGTTGTGGCAATCCGTTTTTGCAACGCTCCAGATATTTTGGCTGGACACTGGAAAATTTCCAACGGTTTATCCGGTGTATCCCAGATCCACTTGGCTTCGTAGGAATAAATCGGATGCGCCTCAGCCGGTAACTGATCGTAATTGATCGCTACGATTGGCAGTACTTCTATCTGTTCAGTATTACCCCATAGTGCAACCGTGAATTCTGCACCGTGAAGAAATTTTTCTATCAATACCGGTTGGTGATATTGTTGAAGTTTGGATATAATTCTTTCTTTTGCTTCCTGCGCTGATTTCACCACGGAATCATTAAAAATGCCTTTACTGCTTCCTTCAGATAAAGGTTTTATAATTGCCGGATAACTAAAGTCTTCAGCAATGAACTTATCGTCCGGAGTAACAAGTTTGAAAACCGGTGTGGGAATATGATGAAAAGATAGAATCTCCTTAGCTCTGGCTTTATTCAAACATATGGCCAGGGTCAGTGGATCGGAACCACTGTAGGGCAGTCCTAATCTCTCACAAATCATCGGTACATAGGATTCCCGGCAATCACCCCATAAGCCTTCGGCGATATTGAAAATCAGATCAGGCTTGATTTCCTGTAAGCGGTTGGCCAGGTTATCATCTACTTCAACACCAGTAACATCGTATTTTCCCTGGGCGATAGCATCGATGACCGATTGAATAGTCTGCAGACTGTCACCCTCGGCAAAAAAATCCGCAGGAATGTCTTCTGCCTGTGCATCGGGGCCCATTCTTTTTTTATATTCGTTTAGTAGTCCTTGTTTACTACTATACGTTACCGCAATTTTCATTTTTACTTTTGTTCTGTTCGTTAAAATGTGAATAAAATATTTGTACTGATTTGCAGACGGGTAGCACCCACGTTAAAAGATTAATAAGAATTCAGAGGGGATAACGAAAAAGTGTGCCCGTGCGGATAGAGGGAACTATAATCTCTTGCTGATTTGAATGCCTTGATCACCATTAAAAAGTGAATCAAGGATTTTAAAGGAATGGAAATAATTCCTGATGATGAAACCAGGATTCAATGAGGTTCTAAAATATTTCGAAAGATCTTGTTGGATTGACAAACCAAACTTAATCTTCACGGTACTCAGCACTCCTTATACTAAAAAGTTGTGAAAATATAATTAATCTATGAGGCGCTATCAATAAAAATCTTTAAAAATTGCAAAAAATCTTTAAATGAACAAAATACTAATAATCTTACTGGTAAGAATAACAAATATTATTGAGATTAGAAGGGATTCTGGTCAACATTCAGCGTGCGGATGAAAAAATAAATGAAGCTGGGGAGAATTCAGTTGAATTTGTTCTGATAGTTTAGTGGAAAGCATGTATCGAAAGGTACATAAGCAGTATGAATAAAAAAAATTGAGTAAGCTGAAATGAAAAATACCCAGAAATTATTTTTTTTAATATATTGATGAGGTTGATTGTAACTAAAACTAAAAAAGTCAAATTCGAATCAAATGAAGTATGTCTGATTTACCTGTAGCGATCATCAAGAGTGGCAGAGAAAAATCTTTAGTGCGGCGACATCCCTGGATTTTTTTAGGAGCCATACAAAAAATTACCGGTGCTGCAGTGGCCGGCGCTACAATTGCCGTGGTAAATAAAGATCAACAGGGCATCGGCCTGGGGGCATATTCTCCGCACTCACAGATAACCATTCGCATGTGGTGCTTCGATCCGTCTGAAAATATAAATGATGCATTTTTCCGCTCCACCATCAACAGAGCAATACAGGCACGTAACATAATAGAAAATTCTGCCGGCACGAATATGCAACGTCTGATCTATGCTGAAGCGGATAATCTACCAGGATTGATAGTTGATCGTTATGCCAATTATCTGGTAGTACAATTTTTAACGGTCGGTGTGGAATATCATAAACAACAAATTGTAAAAATATTACAGGAATGTTTTCCCGCTTATAATATTTATGAGCGTTCAGACGAGGCAGCCCGTAAGAAAGAAGGTTTACAGTTAAGTACAGGTGTCCTGGCAGGAAAAATACCTCCTGATTTACTGCTGGTTCAGGAAAGTGGTAGTTCGTTCTGGGTTGATTTGCAGCATGGACATAAAACCGGATTTTATATTGATCAGAGTTATAATAGGCAGCAGATAAAAAAATATGTAGCCGGCCGGGAGATATTGAATTGTTTTTCTTACACCGGTGGGTTTACCATAGCTGCCTTGCAAGGTGGAGCGCAAAATGTAATCAATGTTGAATCTTCAGCAACTATACTGGAAGTGCTGAATAAAAATATTAAACTCAATCAAATTGACTCGAATCGTAATGAAAATATAACCGGAGATGTATTTCAGGTATTACGTCAATTCCGGAACGACAGCCGGCAATTTGATATGGTTATTCTAGATCCGCCCCGTTTTGCTGACTCCCGCCGGCAGATAAATAAAGCTGCCCGTGGCTATAAAGATATTAACTGGCTGGCCTGCCGATTAATCAGACCAGGAGGCATTTTAGTCACTTTTTCCTGTTCTGGAGCAATTAAACCGGATTTATTCCAAAAAATTCTGGCTGATGCGGCACAAGATGCCGGACGTTCGGCACAAATCATGCAAAGTTTAACTCAATCTGCCGATCACCCCATAGCCTTGCATTTTCCCGAATCTGCTTATCTAAAGGGACTGGTGTGCCGGATCTGGTAATTTTTAGTACCGCTGTTCAGCTCTTCTCTCATAGCTTGTAGCTACAACTGTCTAACCGGCAATTTGATCCGCATTTATACTGATAAAAATGCCCTGATTCAGGCCAAATATTAGGGATAAGAATTGTACAGAATCTTCAGCAAAATCTAAGTTTCTCTGATTTATGCCGAATATTATTATAAGCTTATAAGATTTATTGAAAACTGGCAATATTGAGTATCTAGATGTGCAAGTTCATTTATAGTATGGGCTAAGCGGTTGGTAAAATCTATGGCGAAAATATTGATTATTGAAGATGAACAACTGGTACGGGAATCCATCTGCGATTTACTGACCTTGCATGGATTTGAAATTAGTTCCGCCGGAGATGGTTTAACCGGTCTAGGTTTAGCCCGACAACTACAACCGGATCTGATCATATGTGATATTACTATGCCAGGTCTGAATGGCCATGAAGTCTTAGTGGCCCTGCAGGCCGACCCGGAAACCAGCGGTATTCCTTTCATCTTTCTGACTGCCAAATCTGATATGGAAGATTTAAGAAGAGGAATGAAGCTGGGCGCCGACGATTATTTATCAAAGCCGGTAATTATTGATGAATTGACCGCTGCGGTGAAAGCCCGGTTGACCCGATATCATAAAATTACCAAGCATTATGAAGAAGAAATCACACGTACTCGTTATGATTTGGAAAAAACAAAAAACTATGATCAGATTACCGGATTACCTAAAATTAATTTACTGGAGCAATATATAACTGAACTGAAAAATTCGACCAGCCAGGATGCCTTGATATCATTACTCATGGTAAAGATCGATCGCTTCCGTAATGTAATTGACCTTATCGGACAATCGGAATACGCTTCTTTGATTAATCTGCTGCTGGAACGGATTCAGGAAATATGCAAAAATCGTTTTCGATTCTATTGGTCTGACCGGGATGAATTTGCCATTTTGGTTAAAGGATTGAACAAACGTGCAGCGGTGACAACGCTGGCCGGTAAAATAATGAATAATATTCGCCGGCCCTTGCTCTATCATAAACAAGAAATGCATTTTACTGCCAGTATGGGTATCACTCTGGCACAATTAAATAGTTGTGAAGTTTCCCGGTTGATAACCGAAACAGAACTGGCTTTACATTATGCTATTGAAAAGGGGCATAATAATTTTCAGTATTTTGAGAGCAAGATTAAAAAACACATTTTTGATCAAATTCATCTGGAGAATGCACTGCACCGTGCACTGGATAATCAGGAGTTTGTCATCTATTATCAGCCGAAATTTAATCTAGCTGATAAAAAAATAGTAGGTGTCGAAGCCCTGCTGAGATGGCAGCATGAAAATTTTGGTATCGTTTCACCGGCCCAATTTATACCATTGGCCGAGCAGAACGGTTTAATCGTCCCGATCGGAGATTGGTTAACGTCTTCCATCTGTCAACAAATCAGAGAGTGGAAAGAACGGGGCATTACTGTACCCAGGGTGGCGATCAACGTCTCGGGGGGCCAACTGCGCGAACAAGATTTTATCGGTAAGGTTTCCACCCTGATGCAGCAGACGGAGATTTGCGGTACCGAACTGGAATTTGAGTTGACTGAAAGTATATTGATCAAATCGTCGCCGGAAACATTAAATAAACTCGGGCAGATCAGAAAAATGGGAATTGGCATCTCCATAGATGATTTTGGTACAGGTTATTCTTCACTGCAGTATCTTAAAAATTTTCCCCACGATCATATTAAAATAGATCAATCATTTATCCGTGATATCATTACCAACGAGAATACCGCTTCGATCGTTTCATCGATTATTTCTCTGGCTCACAAGATGGGGGTTAAAGTGATAGCAGAGGGAGTCGAGAACGGTGACCAGGTTAAATATCTGACCGAACATAACTGTGACGAAATTCAGGGATTTTATTTCAGTAAGCCCTTATCCGCTGATTCTTTAGCAAAGATTATAGCAGAATAATAATGAATAAAAATAAATCAATAATAAAATCGGACATAGCAAATCATCTTCCCTCTCTTAATGGGATAGAGTTATATCAAAAAATTTTTGAACTATATAACGGCATACTCCTGATATTTAATGCCAAGTCCGGAGAGATCATCAATGCCAATAAGTTAGCCGAAAGTTTTTTCAAACTTGCCGACAGGGAGTGGACCCAAAGAAATATTCTCAGTCTCTGCGGACTGACTATCGAAGAATTACTATCTAAATTCAATTTAGCCTCACAAGCCGGTAAAAATTCTATCGTTCTAGCTCATCGATTTTCAGGTGGAGAAGTAAAATACTTAGAACTTCATTGTAGTCAGATTAACCTCGGTGCTGATAAAATTGTTTTATGTCTGGCTCAAGATGTCACCAACCGTGAGCACGAAGAATACCTGCTACAATATCGCCTTGAATTTGAAGCGGTCCTTTCTTCCATCTCAACTTACTTTATCCGCCCCGATCATACCCAGCTGGACTTTGCTATTCAAAATGCCTTAAGAACAGTAGCTGAATTTCTAGTGGCCGACCGTTGTTATATACTGCTTTTTACGCAGGACTTGTCCAAAATAAGTATGCTGCATACCTGGAATAGCGAGCAGGTCAAACCGCTTTCCACTTTTGAAAATATAGATAGTGATGATTCGCCCTTTGCCGCCAGTGTACTTTTTAAAGGAGAAGTATTAAAGATTAATAAAGTACAAAGCTTGCCTGCCGAACTAAATTCGCTAAAAGTCTATAAATTAAATGATGACACCCGGTCCTTCATTATTGTACCAATGATTTTGGCGGGTATGGTCATCGGTGCCATCGGACTAGATACCGTCCAGCAGGAACGGTTATGGACTGAGGATACAGAATCCTTCTTATGGATGATCGGCGAGATCATCACCAATGCCCTGCAGCGTAAGCAGATGGAAATGGCTTTACGAGAATCGGAGAATAAATACCGCCAGTTTTTTGAGGAAGATTTGACTGCTGATTATATTGCAGCAGCTGATGGCCAAATTCGATTCTGTAATCCGGCTTTCGTAAAAATTTTTGGATATCCCACTGTTAAAGATGCTTTAGAAAGTCGAAGTAAAATATTTGAACTTTTAAATGAATCTGCAGATAGATACTTTGGTTTTCTTAATAAAGAAAAGGCTGGTATCGATCGAGAGTTTGAATTTCGACGTCAGACCGGTGAAATGGCCAGAGCAATTGGTAAAATTAACGGAGTTTTTGACGAACAGGGTAGCTTACTGGAATCACGCGGATATTTATTTGATATTACCGAACGGAAAAAATTAGAAGAACAATTACGTGGTGCCCAAAGGATGGAAGCAGTAGGCCGGTTAGCAGGTGGTATTGCGCATGATTTTAATAATATCCTGACTGTCATCAATGGCTATTGTGAGTTGCTGCTACAGCAACAGGAACTAATTCAAGCGGGCGGACATGAGCTGGAGCAGATAAAGAAGGCTGGTAATCGGGCGGCCTTGTTAATCGGCCAGTTATTGGCATTCAGCCGCAAGCAAATCGTAAAACCAAAAATTATCAATTTGAATACAGTTGTCAAAGAACTGGAATCCATGTTACAACGGTTGATTGGTTAAAATATTCAATTTGAAACGATATTAGAACCGGAACTGGGGAACATTAAAATTGATCCGACCCAATTGGAGCAGGTGATTATGAATCTGGTGGTTAATGCCAAAGATGCCATGCCAGCCGGGGGTAAACTTACCATCGAGACTAGCAATAGTCTGATAGATGAAAATTATGCCCGTCGGCATGCACCGCAGAAACCTGGTTCGTATATCATGCTGTTGATAAAAGACAACGGGATTGGAATGAATCAGGAAATACTGAGCCATATTTTCGAGCCTTTTTTTACCACCAAAGAAAAAGGGAAAGGAACCGGATTGGGGCTTTCCACGCTATATGGAATTGTAAAACAGAGTGATGGATTTGTATGGGTGGAGAGTGTGCCACAACAGGGGGCCTCCTTTCGCATCTATTTTCCAGTCCATGATCAGAGAGCAGAAGAGGAAGAATCTTCACAAACAGTAAATAAATCACTGCGGGGCAGGGAGACTATCTTAATTGTCGAAGATGACAATGCCGTCCGCGATTTAACCCGTTCTTTCCTGCAGCATTATGGTTATACTGTATATGCTGCAGAGAGTGGCGATCAGGCACTGCAAATGTGCCAGGGATTACAGAAAAAAATAGATTTGGCGGTTATAGATGTGATCATGCCCGGTCTAAGTTGTAAAGAATTATCGTCGGCAATCAACAGATATTTTCCGCAAATTAAAATATTATTCATATCCGGTTATACCGACGAAGCAATTACTCAGCAAGGGGTACTGGAACCCAATGTTGCCTTTCTGCAAAAACCATTCAGCATCGAAGCGCTGGGGCAAAAAGTCCGTCAGGTTTTAGATTCCCCATCAGCTAGTCTGTAAATATTTTACACAGATCCATTTCAAAAAATAGTGCTTGCCTGAGGATTAGCAGGAAAGTATTTTGAACTATTAGCATAATGAGATGTAAAATAATGGATGAATGGATTTCAATTAAAAAAGATAAAGAGCACATAGACCGCGAGAAAAAAAGGGCTGTGCAAATAAAAAAAACGCAATGGTGGAAAAACCGAATTGCCCAGGGTCAGTGCTATTATTGCGGAAAAAAATATTTGCCTACAGATTTGACCATGGATCATATTGTTCCTTTAGCCCGGGGAGGAAAAAGTACGAAAAGTAACGTGGTGCCCTGTTGTAAGAACTGCAATAATGAGAAGAAATATTTGACTCCGGTAGAAATAAAATTGAACGAAATGCATAAGAACAAATGATTATAATTCT
>CAYSHN010000032.1:0-15198 GCA_964430815.1 uncultured Calditrichota bacterium
TGGTTCCCGCCGGCGCCATTAATGAGGCTATCGACATTTTTAAAAACTTTTATGATCTGCTGTAAAGCAGCGTTAACCGATTCGCGATTAAGAACATCACATTTGACCACAATATAATTTTCAGGAAATGTTGCCAGGCGTTTTTTGATTTCCTCCGGTAATTCAGTCCTCATATCCATGATGGCCACTCTGGCACCAAGTTCAACCAGTGCACAGGCAATTTCACCACCCAATACTCCGGCTGCGCCAGTAACAGCAATCACTTTTTCTTTTAGATCGAACATAGTGTCTAAAAAATTTTTTTTCACAGAACTGCTCCACCTTGTTGTTGATTTTGGTTTTTCATACTCTTTTCAATGACCTGGATTATTTCCGAATTTTATTCAGCCGATCTACTCCATAAAAAGTGGTTTGATATGCCGGTCAAATAAATTTGTAGTTACATTCACGGCAATCACATCCTTATACTCCTGCAAGGTTTTCAAGTACTGTTCACCTTTCTCGGCGGCAATTTTATAACCTACATGCAAGAGTTGCCGAAAGTGCGGATTGTAATTTTTATGATGCACATCATGCCGCAGAGTGGTGCTGAAAGTCAGGCCATCCCAACTCTGTACCTGTTCCAGGCTGGGCAGTTTACTTTTATCAATATCAATGACCGTGGCATACGGTGCACATAACTCATCATATTTTTCTAATGAACGGCTGTATATTTCTTTGGCCAGTTCCAGGCCCGTCTGGCCTCCTTCGGCCAGGCCGATCAACTCCTCCAGCCAGGTGGTGCCGGCAGTTTTCAGATGTACACCGGCATCGTGTTTGCGTATTATTTGATTTATGATCGGATAGAGTGAAAACTTATCACTGCCTGAATGCACGCTTAGTTTTAAACTGGGGGGTAAGTTAAATTTCTGGACAGCTGTTTTCAGAACAACTACATCCTGTTCGAATTCATCCCGGAATTGATCGAGATCGCCGGCATAATCCACTCCTTTGTTGAAGCGGCCGCTGAATTTAGGAGCCATGGTTTGCACGGGGATCTGTTGATCTGCCAGCGCGGCCAGAATAAAAAATATTTCCAGTGGTGTTTGTGGTTGATCGGTTTCATCCATGGATACTTCGATGATGAATGAATCGGCCGATTTATTTTCTTTGATATAGCGATAAATTTTTCCAGCATGTTGAGCTGCAAAGAGATATTTTTCAGCGACACTTTTAATCTGTGGTCGGGTGATTTTGATACTCTTGTTCAGGGAGGGTAAAGACAATTCTCCGATATATTTCTCTTGTTTGTCAATAAAAGTCTGTATCTGTTCCTGCCTGGCCGCATACCCGATTGCATCAGCCACATCGATGGTAAAAAAATCGCAACTATCGATAAAAAATCCCACATTTTTAAGATTAATATGATCGGCATCCACATAATGGAAATGACGCCAACCCAGATTTTTCACGGCCTTATCCGCCTGTTCACGGGTAGTACGGGCGATACTGCCGATCAGTTGATGTTCACGGTAAGATTTGTTCCAGACCGGTGTGATCAATACATTTTTCTCTTTAGCTTTAATGATTGCTTTTAATTGCGCTTCCGCCTGGTGTGAAAAACGGTCACCAATTCCCAATGAGTATTTTTCTAATTTCATGTATTTTGTCCTGGTTTATTATAATTTATAGGCCCTCTTTGCCAGATTATAGGTCAAATCATGGATCATCCGCCGGGCATCCCCCTGATCGATAATATGGCGGGCAACCAGACGGGCCAGAAAATTTGCGTCAACCCGACGGCTCAGATCATGCCGGGCTGGAATGGAAAGAAAAGCGCGGGTATCATCGATAAATCCTATGGTATTATAAATTCCGGCTGTTTCAGTAACACACTCGCGAAAACGGGTCATCCCTTCAATACTGTCATGGAACCACCATGATGGTCCTAATTTCATTGCCGGATAATGTCCGGCCAGCGGAGCCAGTTCACGTGAATAGGTTGATTCATCCAGGGTGAATACTACCAAGGTCAGACGGGAATCGTTACCATACTCATTCAGCAAGTCATGCAGATTGCGGGTATATTCTGTACAGACTGGAATGTCGCAACCTTTATCCGCTCCGAAATGTTTAAATATGTACTGGTTATGATTGCGAAAAGAGCCGGGATGAATCTGCATGACCAGACCATCTTCAATACTCATGCGGGCCATTTCCATCAGCATATGTCCGGTGAAAGCAGCCGCATCTGTTTCGTTTGCCTTACCCTGCAATCCCAGTTTAAATATCGATTCAACTTCAGCCGCACTCAGTTTATGGGTATAAGGACTCAGCACACCCTGATCGGTGGAGGTAGCGCCCATTGTTTTAAAAAATGAACGCCGCTCTTCGAGCGCATTAATAAAATCCTTAAAAGTAGAAATATTTCGCCCGATAACTTTTTCTAATTTCTCTATTTCTGCCTTCCACCCGGCAGCAGCAATATTAATGACGGCATCCGGCCGGAAAGCAGGTAGAACTCTGCCCGGCCAGCCTGAATCTTTAATTTTGCGATGTTGGATTAATGAATCGGCTGCACCATCGGTTGTGGTCAGCACCTCGATTTTGAACCGGTCGAAAAGAGCACGCGGTAAAAAGTCTGCCGATTTTAGTTTAGCCTGTAATTTATCATAGATTTTAAGCGCACTACTGCTATCCAGTTTTTCATTTATCGCGAATACTTCACTGAGTTCATGAGTAAGCCAGGCTCCGGTGGGTGTGCCGGCAAACAGATAAAAATGATCCGCAAAGATCTGCCAGATTTTGCGATGATCTTTTTCTACGGCCAGTCCATCAACCGTAGGTATCCCTAATGATACCAGAGCAATACCCTGGGAGTAGAGCATCCGGAAAATATAATGGTCGGGTATCAGGATGAGTTCCGCCGGATCAGGGAACGGACTATTTTCAGCCAGAATTCTGGCATCCACATGACCGTGGGGACTGATAATTGGTAAATCTCTGACCTGCTCATACAATTCAGCTGCTATTTTTCTGATCTTGGGATCAGGATCAAAAAAGCGATTAGGATTTAATTTGAACTGGGTCATAATACCTTCCTAAAATTTTTTACAGGTATCACAAAAAACCAGATTAGTTGGTAATTCAATCCGTCTACCGGATGGCCCCTGTCCTACCCGTATTTCCTCAAATAACAGTTCTGTAGCGATCCGGCCTATTTCTTCAATTGGCTGCTCAATATAAGTCAGAGACGGTTTAAGGAAACGGTTATAGTTACTACCACCGAAACTGATCAGATGCAGATCATCCGGTATTTTTAGACCGGCTTCTTCAGCAGCCAGTAATACACCGAGGGCGACAGGGAAAGTCACCGTAAATATGACCTGCGGCAATTTACCACTATGATGTAATTGAAGAAAACCACGATAACCGTCTTCTTCGCCGAATCCACCCTCGATGTAGTAGTTCTGTGGCAGAGGGAATCCTTTCTCTTCAAAAGCACGTTTAAAGCCGGCCAGTCGTTTTTTTCCGATACTGGTGTGTTGATAACCGGCCAGGTGAACTATATCTCTGAATCCAGTATCCAGTAATCTGCTGGTGGTTTGCAGGGAACTTTTAAAATCATCGGTTACCACACAACTGAATCCCAATCCCTCGATGATGCGATCAAAAAATACCAGCGGTACATTGAGATCCCGCACATGTTCGAATATTTGAGTATCACGAGTCTGTTCAGTGACTGAGATCAGCAAGCCATCCACGCGCATAGCCAGCAGCGTGTGTATCTGTTTGATTTCATTCTGAGCATTTTCTTGTGAGACAGTCATAATAATTTCATAATTCTTTTCATAAGCTGTGCGATAAATGGATTCAATGGCCAGTGAAAAAAAATGATGAGCAATTTTAGGGATTACCAGGCCAATCGTATTGGACTTCCCCGCTGAGAGATTACGGGCTATATAATCAGGTACATATCCCATTTTCTGGGCCGTTTCCTGTACTAAAGTCTTAGTTGCTCGGCTGATATCTGGGTGATCTCGGAGTGCTTTTGATACAGTTACCGTGGAAATTTTTAACTGGTGGGCAATATCTTTAAGTGTTAAATGTTTATAATTTCGCATACAATTAAGCAACTTAATCGATAAAGTTATCGGTTAAGTCTACTCAGTATTAAATATAAATGCAAACTAATTTTTACAAATTTCAGACCTTTAGCGGGCCAGCCAGCCTCCATCAACGGCAATCGTGTAACCGCTGATATAATCGGCAGCAGTCGAGGCTAAAAAGACAGCAACCCCTTTTAGATCCTCTGGTTCACCCCAACGTCCTGCCGGTATACGGTCAAGAATAGCTTTACTGCGCTCGGCATCTGCTCGTAGTTGCGATGTATTGTCGGTAGCCATATATCCCGGAGCTATGGCATTGACCTGAATATTATGTTTAGCCAGTTCGTTAGCCATCAGACGTGTCAAACCCATCACCGCACTCTTGGAAGCAGTATAGGAAGGCACTAAAATTCCACCCTGAAATGACAACATTGAAGCAGTATTAATTATTTTACCACCCTGGCCCTGTTTTATAAATTGCTTTACTACCGCCTGACTCAGAAAAAACAGGGTACGCTGATTAATATTGATGACATCATCCCAATCCTTCTGGCTGAAATCGACCAGCGGGGCACGGCGAATAATACCAGCATTATTAAATAAGATATCGATCCTATCGAAGACTGCTAAAGTTTTTTGAACAATCCCAGCCACACAATCTATCGAAGATAAATCGGCTTGAATACCCACGGTGCGGCGCTTTAATTTTTTTATCTTCTGTTCCGTATCAGCGGTCGATAAAATATCTACCACTGCCACATCCGCTCCGGCCTCAGCCAACCCTATGGCAATGGCCTGACCTAATCCACGGGCTGCTCCCGTTACGATGGCAATCTTTCCATCCAGTTTAAATTTATCAAGAATCATATCTCATTCCCCTCTATCTCAATTTTTCCATCTCAACACCATCCATGTCCGTGAACTCCTGGTTCTCCCCCCCCATACCCCAGATGAAGGCATAATTACGGGTACCCACTCCTGAATGAATAGACCAACTCGGTGAAAGTACTACCTGGCTATCCCGCATGACCACATGCTTGGTCGCATCCGGTCTACCCATGAAATGGAACACCACATCCTTGGCACCCAGATCAAAGTACAGGTAGATCTCTGTGCGACGCTGATGGGTATGCGTAGACATTGTATTCCAGATACTACCCACAGCAAGTTGTGTAAAACCCATAACCAGCTGACAACTTTTCACTCCATTGACATGGATATATTGATAGATGGTACGTTTATTAGCTTCTTCCGGCGATCCGAGATGCACCTGATTAGCATCAACCATTTTAATAAGCGTGGTCGGATAGCTGGTGTGCGCTGGATAACTTAGAATATAAAAGCGGGCTGGTTTTGGAGAGTCATTACTGCTAAAAATAATTTTCTGACTACCCCGGCCGATATATAATCCATCACGATTATCCAGAACGTAGTCCTTGCCATCTACCTTAACCCTGCCTGCCGCTCCAATATTTATCAAACCTATCTCACGGCGTTCAGCAAAATAGGTAGCAGCCATCTCTTTTTTACTGGCTTCCAGAGATAATTCCCTGGTGGTAGGGACAGCAGAACCGACAATAGCACGATCCAGGTCAGAATAAACCAAGATTGTTTTACCCTGTTCAAAAAGATTTTCCAGCATAAATGACTGCCGCAATTCAGGGGTAGTCATAGTCTGATACCGCACTTGGTCGGCAAGATATTTTACTTCCATTTTCTTGTTCCTTTAAATTGTAATCTGTCATCCCGACCGGAGCCTGTCCCGTTGAAAAACTGGAAGATGGGATCTCTTATTTTGATAATAGCAGACCCCGGGTCCTGTCTGCCTGGGATGACATTTCGCCAGATAATAACCAGGATACATATCCAGCAAAATTTTCAGTCGACCGCCGCAGGTCTGCCCGACGAGTGATTAACTATTTTTTACTTCGGGGATCCCTTCAATTTCAATAGATTCCAGGTTAGGCACCAGTAAATTGAAAATTGCAAAAGCAATCAAATAAACCAGGCCGCAAATTAAAAAAAGTATCACATAACTTCCAGTCAATTCCAGTATAAATCCGGCCATAGTTGCGATTAACATACCACCGATAGCACCGGCCATGCCCCCCAGACCGACGACCGAACCAATCGCCTTGCGCGGGAAAACATCCGAAGCCGTGGTAAACAGATTGGCCGACCACCCCTGGTGTGCGGCTGTAGCTAAACTCAACAGCACGACCACCATCCAAAGCTCCTTGGCTTGTGAGACCAAAATAATTGGCGTGACAGCTAAGGCACAGATCAGCATTGCCACTTTTCGGCCTTTGTTTACAGTCCAACCATGTTTAATGAAAAATGAAGACAACCAGCCGCCGCCAATACTCCCTATATCCGCCATCACATAAATAATGACCAGCGGTAAACCAATTTTATCCAGTGTTATGCCGTGCTTGGAATATAAAAACTTTGGAACCCAGTACAGGTAAAACCACCAGATCGGATCAGTTAAGAACTTACCCAGGGCGAAGGCCCAAGTCTGCTTGTATTTCAATAAACTCATCCAGGGAATTTTTACCGGCGGATCGGGTGGATCAGACTGAATATAATTTAACTCACTCGCTTTTAAACGTCTGTATTGCTCGGGCTTCTCATAGAATATAAGCCAAAAGATCACCCAGGTGAATCCGATGGCACCGGTGACAATGAACGCCATCTGCCAGCCATAAGTTATGGTCAACCAGGGTACCATCAACGGAGCAGCAATGGCCCCTACATTTGTACCAGAATTGAACAAACCTGTAGCCAGGGCTCGCTCCTTTTTCGGAAACCATTCAGCTACGGTTTTGATGGCTGCTGGAAAATTTCCCGCTTCACTTAAACCCAGAGCGAATCTGGCTGTAGCAAATCCCATTACACTCTTGGCCAAGGCATGTCCCATAGCTGCTAAACTCCAGCCGATCAGCGCCAGACAATAACCCAACTTGGTTCCCAACTTGTCAATCAACCTACCTACTAGCAGTAGGCCGATGGCATAAGCAGCCTGAAAGGCGGTTACAATAGAGCCATACTCAATTTCATTCCAGCCTATTTCTTTTTCCAGAAAAGGGGCTAAAATACCCAATACCTGCCGGTCGATATAGTTAATTGTCGAGGCAAAAAATAACAGAGCGACAATGACCCAACGATAATTTCCTCCTGCTTTAATGGCAGTGGACAAATTATTTCCTGCAACTCCGCTTGAATCCTGTTTTCCGCTTTTTGGCTTCTCCGTGACCATTAACATTTCTCCTTCTAGTCAAAGATACTTCATTCAGATTAACATCTTCTGCAGATCATACTATCTGTACACCTTCGGTCAATTTACCGCAAATATTTTTTTAATTCCAAATCCGATGCTTTAAGTTGTTCGACAACCAGGACAGCAATTTGACGGGCTCCATATTCCGTAAAATGGGTATTATCCTGTTTTCCCTGTGGAAATAAGGCGTATTGCCCCGGTTCGACCCATAGAAATATTTTTTTTGAACTTTCTTCTCCTTCCTTGATGATAAGTTCACGACTTAATTTATACAGATCAATCAATGGTACGTTCATTTGCTTTGCGATATCGCGAACCACATCCGGGTATACACCATGGCTCTCCATAAAATTCCCCTGTTCATCAAAGCGGCGGCGTACAACAGGAGTTAAAAGAACAGGTTGAGCTCTCTTGGCACGTATACCATTTATAAATAAGCGGAGATTATTATTGTAAGCTCCATGAGGATCTGCGTAGCGGGTGGAATCAGATTCTTTCTGGTCATTATGTCCAAACTGGATCATCACATAATCCCCCGCTTGCAAAGAATCATATACATTTTGCCAGCGGCCTTCCTTGATAAAACTCTTAGTACTGCGACCATTCCGGGCATGATTATGAATCTGTACGTTATCATTAAAAAATTGTGGGAGTATCTGTCCCCAACCCCGTTCCGGATTATCCTGTAACGGTTTATCTGCCATGGTGGAATCACCCATTAAATACAGGCCGATAGGCCGCTGAATCTGACAAGAACCTAACATAAATACCATAAAACAAATTAGTGGTAACAAATTATTTATCGTTGTTTTGTACCTGCACCTTGGTGTGTATTTACTATCCGTATTATACCTCACTTAATTAAAATCATCTTCCTGATAAGAACCTGCCCTGCTGATATTAATAGGTACGAATAATAAATTTGTCATTTATCCTCTTCAGCAGCCACAACCGGTTCGGTCTGAAAAGACCATACCGTTCCAGATTTAATCCCTGTAGCAGTAATGACATCAATCCGCCAGTAGTACTTTGTTCCCGGATTTAATTTACCCGGGGTATAACCGGGTTTTGTGACTTCACCTACAAAATCAGGTGGATTATAGGTGCTAAAAAAGACCTTATAGGAATTCGCTCCTCGTGCTGGTAACCACCTCAAGTGAGACTGCAGGTCGACGACTCTTATTTTACTCTCTTTTGGCTCAAGTCGATAAGCATAGGGAAGCACGGCTGGAATATTTTTTTCCGGGTCCCATTTGTGCTGGAAGGTCCAGGTTGGGGTGATATCCTCAGGCGCTGGTGAACCTTTTGCCTCCTGTAGATTATCAGCATACCAGCTAAAATCACCACCCTGACGATGATTATTGTAGAAATAATACCGCTGCCCCCATTTATAGGCAGCAGAATCCTTAGCCTGGTAAATGGGCCGGTTGGCCATATTTTCCGAAAATTTACAATCCAGCAGATAGAATTGGGCATCACGATGATTTCGTCCCAATGGAAATTCCGGTACACCATCAAAACTGGAATTTCGGATAACCAGTTTCTGATCTATATCAGTACTACCATCATGCCAGATACTTGCCGATGGTGTATTGTAACCAAAAAACCGGCAATTGGTAATGTAACACCAACCGCGGGGACAAACATAATCCACCCAGCCCTCAAAATAGCAATCGGCGTGATAGTACATTCCGGTAATTCTATTCCATAAACTCAGTGTA
Source organism: uncultured Calditrichota bacterium (assembly GCA_964430815.1). Taxonomy (GTDB): domain Bacteria; phylum Calditrichota; class Calditrichia; order JAJRVZ01; family JAJRVZ01; genus CAVZSQ01. The sequence continues at coordinate 9,090 of CAYSHN010000032.1, forward strand.
TCCCCACCGTCTGCTTTAATATTACAGTTAATTATAATGATCCGCGTCGCTTCAAATCCTCGCACTGCAAACTGATGGTCATGATTTCCATATAACGCGCCGTAATTATTATAGACCGTTAAATTAGCCAGGGTGAGATCATTGGCATTATTACCGATATTTACCACCGCCGATCCCCAGTCATCATCGGGATGATCCCGCAGCCAGTTGGAACGCAGTTCAGCATAGATGATGCGTGTACTGTCACGGTCTTCACCTATCAGTGTAATAAATGGTTTATCGATAAATATTTTTTCGTGATAAGTGCCATTTTTAACCAGGATCACAAACGGCCGGGTAGCGTTAGCTGGTGCTGCATCAATGGCAGCCTGAATTGTTGTATAATCCCCGCTGCCATTGCCTGCTACGACTAAATCATCAGGTAATGCTTTATCCGGGATTGACGCGAACAGAAAGACAATATGAAGTACTATATATACGATATACATAAAATTTAATTTCAATTCTCGCCAGATTCATCTTTTCTTCTGGTAAAAATCTCGTACATTTTTAACTGCAAAATATTCTAGATAGTTTCCCTCTGCTTAGTTCAGGGTAATGATAACCGGTGTATCCAATCTCTTTAAGGTTTGATCCAGATATTGCACGAATTGTTCTGGAGTGACAATTCCTCCCGACTCTTTTTCCCAGGCTGCCAGAAAATAATAGTTCACTAAGCCGTCTTGAGGTTTTAACACTAACACCTGATTAAGAGCGTCGACAGTATTTTCCAACAAATCACCTTTTCGGTACTGAATCGCCATACCAAGCCGGTCATTGGCCAGGCTCTGCAGTCCATAACTGGCCAGGTATTGCCAGGTTCCGGAATTGTCCTGAGTACGGAAGACCGATACTGAATCACTTTTAACAATACCGGTGCATAAATTGGGAGGCTCCCCGGAAATCTGCAGCATACAGTGCGTCATACGGCTACCGGCATTGATGGTCAACCAGCAAACCAGATTATATTTCTGACCACCTACTTGCCAACCGTAATAATCTGTACGGATTTGTGATTGTATTGGACCATTAGCGACGATGGTACAGGATATAGAATCGGTTACTGAAACACGTTCTGCTTTATTATTGACCCACATGGCAGCGGTACCCAGACCGAGTGCATCCCCGACTTTAAGAATATCCATACCCCAATCAGACATCTGATGATAAGACTCAAATCCATCCTGACCTACATTTTGCAGCACCATTTCTGTAGTTTTTTTGCCAAATATATCTATGGCGTTTCGCCAATCCAGATAAAAGCGATAACCTACTTTATCCGATTCCCAACCTGGGCCCTCATAACGAATAAAAAATGAATGATCGGTATGTTCGGGTGGAACGCGCAGATGTTCCACATTTTTAAAGGATCCCCCATCGTATTTACGCTCTACCCATTTGCCCCCAACTTTGTGTGACAGTTCTGCTTGAGTACGTTTTTTAAAGTTTTGTGTCCTGGTGCCCTGACTGTTATAACGGATTCTTAAACTTTTCGATTGCCCGGCTGCCAGGTTACAAATAAAGGAGATCTGGTCAGTCGTAGGTCTGCCCACTGCCAGATAGTCCACCTGACTGGCCAGGACCAGATCTCCGTCCAGTACGCAAAAAGCGTGCGTATTGAAGTCAGGATATTTACTCTTGATCGAATTAATATCTATGGTGAGTAACTCATCCTCACGATCAGGGCCATTGCTATTGTCGGCGATTAGCGGTATTACCTGCGGGTACTCTTTGTTCAGGGAAGAATTACCGGTACAGCCAGACATTAATATGGAGCACGTCAGAGCAGCAAGGCTAAGTCTGCAGATATTTAAAGTAAACAGGTATTTTTTCATTGTGTTTGCACTTTCAGTTCAGCCGGACCGGATAGATCAACCGATGAAACTTTGCTTTCTTCAATGTATACATCACGGGAATCTTTTCCTTCCAGTTTAACAAAACGGTCTGGATCTACTCCGGGCCAGAGGTCATGAATAAAAATATCCTGAACATCGATCAAATTGAGGACTGGTGTAACAGGATGTGGATTATTGGAAGTGACATTATCAAATTCAATTCTACTTGAATTTTCGACTGTGACCGCAGCCCCCTTTTTCGTATTAATTTTAACATCATGAAATCCAATATCACGGCTGTCTTTTATATAAAAACCTTTTTCACAGTCCATAAATAAATGATTGAACGAGATATTTTCGATCGGCATCTCAGGCAAACCCAGCAAAACACCGGCTTTTACTGAATTGGTGACGGTTAAATCGCTGATATGAATATTGCGGAAGCAGGGAGTGCGTTCCGAGACCGGTTCGGCCGAAGTCGGATTATAGAACATATTCAGCGTGATAGCTTCTTCGGCAATATTTTTCATCACGACATTACTGACCCGTATTTCTTCCACAATTCCACCACGGCCGCGCATGGATTTCAGACGGATTCCGCGATCCGTCCCGTCAAACACGCAATTCGAAATGGTAACTTTGCGCACACCGCCGGACATTTCGCTGCCGATCACCACGCCGCCATGCCCATCGAGCATAGTACAATTGGTGATGGTTATATTTTCACAGGCCCGTCCCACCCTTCGGCCATCAACATCCCGTCCGGATTTGATAGTGATACAATCGTCCCCCACGCTGATATGACAATTACTAATGTGCACATAACGGCAAGCATCGGGATTGATGCCATCGGTATTCGGTGATTCCGCCGGATTGGTGATGGTAATCCCCTCAATGGTTACATTCTCACAATAAACCGGATTAAGGGTCCAGAATGGTGGATTTTTAATGGAAATCCCTTCAATCAGAATATTTTTGCAATCCACCGGTTGGATCATAGGCGGCCGCAGGAAAGGAGCCGGCATTACCCCTTTTTTATCATTCCAGAAATACCACGACGAGGTATTTTTATTCTTCTCCACGAATTCCTTTTGCCAGGAGTGTACACCATTTTTTTCACCAGTATCCGGATTAGTTTCGTAGTGATTCCGGTATTCCCACCAACTGGCCCCCTGTCCATCGATCAAGCCCCGGCCACGTATTGAAATGTTTTCAGCGCCATAAGCATAAATTTGTGGGGAAAAATTGATCACCTCGGTCCCTTCCCACCGTGACTGAACCATTGGCAGGTAATCACCTAAATCCTGGCTGAATTTAAGTATTGAGCCATTTTCCAGATACAGAGTGATATTACTTTTAAGATGAATGGGACCTGTCAGGTACTCCCCTGCCGGGAAGAAGATAGTACCGCCGCCTTTCTCACTGACCATTTTAATTAACTGCTGAATAGCCTGGGTATTTTTGGTGACACCATCTGCTATGGCACCGTAGTCCATTACATTGAAAAAAACCTCGTCGGCTTTTTGTTGGGCCTGAAGCGGTACCGCAATAATAATCAGTATTAAACAGAGTCCCAAATTTTTTAATCGTTTATCTATTTTCATGATTTTACCGTATTTAAGATTTAGAATTCTAACCGGAAAATCTCCTAATTTTCACATTTAAACCGAAAACCCCTGTCTTAAAAATCACTTTAACCGGTTAACATATATAACTAATATAAAATTAAAACTCCGCCGGTTTGAAAAGATCATTATCATCTCGCCCCGGCGGGTATGAAGAAGCTAGGATTATTAACAACATCCGGCAGTGGTAGATCAAGTTTATAATCGTGCTTCCGGTAAAGATTCAAAACGGTACACTATATCTACATTCCACCAGATTGAAATACTAGACGCGTTCAATTGCACAGAATATATCAAAACGAAATTGATATGGTCTGTGCAATATTTCAAAGAACTATACGTGTTATCATTCATTAATCAACTGATAAAAAGACAGGAGTATAATTCTATACTCCTGTCTTGCTCAAATACCTAGCGGCAACTAGCGAATCAGAACCATTTTTTTGGTCATCGTCAGCGATCCATAGCTGAACTTATAAAAATATACACCGGAAGCGACCTGACTGGCATTCCATTCTACTTCATATTCACCCGCTTTCATATTCTGATTAATCAGTGTGGAAATTTTCTGCCCGGTGATGTTATAAATTTCAAGCTTCACCCTGTCTACACGGTCGATCGAAAATTTTATTGTGGTGACCGGATTAAATGGATTCGGGTAATTTTGTTCCAGATTGAAATTTGAAACTACTCCATAGGGATATTCGACATCAGTCAGCCAGGTCTCCCACTCTGCTTTTTTGGCCGGATACCAGTTCAAATCGCCCACCGGAAAACCACCCTGTGCACCGGTGTAGGCCGAAGTCGATGTAGAATATGAAGCGTCGAGTGTATCGAGCATGTAAGTTAATGACCTGCGATCATAATCATCCCTGGTTCTGACAAACGTGGCCCTGCTTTTCTTCTTATTGGCGCCCCAGGTCGGATTTCTGTACCAGTCGCCCATATTTGTCATCGGTTCGGGACAGTTAACCAGGGTGATAGCTTCTTTTGTGAAAGCAGTAAGAGAATCCGCCCCTAGTTTACCGTTAATATGATGGGTTAGTGGTTTGGCTTCTCCTTTAACACCTTCGGCTGCATGGCTGTCATAAAAAGTCTGTACATCAGCTGAAACAGCATAATAATTGCCACTAACCTTCCAGGTCACTGTGGAATTCAAGCTAGGATTAGTGAATATCCAGTTCATGGCGGCTAAACCATATTCGTCTTTTTCTCCGCTCTCATTAAACTCGGCTTGACGGGTTCCATCCGTATCCTCACCAGCAACAAAGGCATCCATCCATAAGTTATTGGTAATGATCGCTTCAGTTCCCATCCAACCCAGAGCCAGCGCACCATGGAAAGAGAAATCATTGATAATCGTGTTATGGTCAAAAATTAGGTGCTCGATTGCACCAACACTGGCCCGGTGACGAATAACACGATCCTGGAGATTTACAAAAGTATTGTTGATGAATAACAAAGTATCACATGAAGTATCCCGGATATCAATTACTTTACCGGCACCCAGGTCAGACCTTTCAATATCTCCCATATTGGCAAAAAGATTATTGGTCAATTTGATATCCGTACATGCTTTTTCTACACGAATATGTTGACCTCTGATTTGAGTCATGACACAATTATCCACAGTAATTCTGAATCCTGCTGTCTGAACCAAGATTATACCGGTAGGAACATTATGAATTTGTGAAGTGTCAGCTTCAATAATTCCACAGAATATTAAATCTTTGAGCCAGATATTGCCACCGGCCAGGTCAACTATGAATACATTATCTGTCAGGTTTCCTGTTCCGGCATTCTTAAGCGAATAAATTTTAGGAAGGGCGCCTGCACCCTCTTCTGCTTTCATCCGCATATCCCAGCCGCGGAGACGCATGGAAGCATTTACAACATAAAGACCATCCCGTTCTAATACGTAAACCCGGTCTAGATCCGCTCTTTCGCCTGTTGCCAGGGTGTCTCCGAGAACGTGGTCGTTTAGAAAATCATCTGGTCCGGTCGCTGATGGAATGACCATTTCATGTTGCCCATAGCTCAAAACGGGCAAAGCGATCAGAAAAGAAATAATGATAAAACAATATAGTACTCTTGTTTTCATCATTGGAACCTCCTTCTTCAATTAATGGTTAAATTTTTTAGTTAGGAAAAAAGTTAGTTTAAATTGTAAATATTAAATTAGAGTGTAATCCTAAGGCCAAGATCTCCGGTTAAACCATAAGTCTCACTTTCGTTCATGAAGCGCCAACCTTGAATTCGGTTAAGTGTTGCAGTTCCTTCCTTCGCGTTGGTTAGATTGTTTATATTCATAAAAATTTCCACGTTTTTGGTTAATCGTTGTTTCAAAATCAGGTCCCATCTGGTAAAAGCTTTTTGTACACCATCTTCTGTTCTATCGGGAGAAAAATCTGTATTATACTCACCCTGATAGAAAACAGAAAGCCTGGCCGAAAATCCACCGATATCATAACCCAGAGCCAGATTACCGAAAAATTCGGGTTGTCCTTCCAGTTTTTGTTTTTTATCAGTTAATACGGTCCGGGATTTTTCAATAGGCCACGGCCAGCCTGGAATAGTATCCATATATGTTTCAAGAAAAACTGATGGTAT
>CAYSHN010000033.1:0-15174 GCA_964430815.1 uncultured Calditrichota bacterium
TCGTAGCAGGGATACGCTGGAGGGGGTATTTCATAAAAAATAAACATCTTACCCCATAATTCATAGATGCCGGCCTTGCTGCTTTGAGATGAATGTGACGATCATCAGGGTTCTGTGGGACCCCCATCCGCCCCGCATTAACCCACCGTTATAAATAACAGTGGGTTTTTTATTTCAGGGTAACGTTAGAGTAACAGATTTAATCTAAATATTGCGTTCTTAATAGTAATTTCAAATTTCCAAGGAATGCTAATCTATCATTGTAAATGGTAATACCACGACCCAAGAACCGCATCTTTTAAAGGATATATTTATTATTTCGCAATTCACACTTTATTATTTATATTGAATACTTGTAATCAGTAGGTATGCAGATTAAGATCTCTTATGGATACTGGATTTTCTTATAGGCTGACGCCCATCTGGCTAGTATGAATTGCTAATTTTGTGGTAAACGGTTTAGCGCGACTTAAGTGCAAGACATTAGCGCGCAGTCGAGGAGGTTAAAGAGTAATTTGGGTAGGCTTTCGGGCCAACGCTGCACTAGATTGGCTCGATTTCACGTTCGCATATTAAGTCCGAACAATGGAGGAAATGAGCATGCAGTTTCCAAATGGTAAGAGTCGAAGCGCTGTCTTATGGGGTATCGGAATTTCTGCCGGATTATTACTTTTTGCAGTCATCTCGGTATTTCATGGAAGTCATTCGCCCCTAGAGGACACCTTCAAGAATATTGTGAAGAAAAGTGAAATAGTGTCCCAAATGCGCATTGATCTCCTTAAATCTGTAGAAATGGAGAAAAACGCAGTCATGGCTGTTACAGATACAGAATCCCAGGAATTTGCCAACCAGTCGCTCGCTGCCTCAGTGGCAGTAGAAAAAAACCTGAAAATACTTCGCTCCCTTATCGAGGCAGCTCCCCTGCAAGATGAGAATAAACTTATCATTGAGTTCAGTAACTACTGGACGGAACTCTGCATGCTTGATACAGTCATTTTGGAGCTTGCTGTACAGAACACCAATCTTAAGGCTGCAAACCTTTCTCGGGAACAGGGTGTTGAGGCGATGAGACGATTTGAGCATGCCCTTGAAGATGTTATACGGTCTTATTCAGGAACCCCAGACGAATGCCGAGTAACCAGACTTTCATATTGCGCGATTACCGCTGGTTTAAAAATCTACAATCTGCACAATTCGCATATCGCCGAGGCAAGCGATGAGAAAATGAACCAAATCGAGACACAGATGAAAGTGGATGAAAATGAGGCTTCAAAATCTCTCGATGGACTTGCCGGAATCGTTGGTGAAAAGAGTCGGCATGCCCTATTGCAAGCGGAAGCGGCTTTCTCCGAATTCAATGAAGTGACTGCTAAGGTGCTCAAACTCTCCAGACAAAACAGCAACATCAAATCACTAGAACTCTCACTTACTAAAAAGCGTAAAGTTGCGGCTGTATGTGATGAGATCCTTGCTGCATTCCAAGAGACTGTTCAAAAAAGAACCTTCAGGGCGACAAGGTAGGTTGCATCATCCCCAAAATAATCGTTATTTTGAACCATTGTAAGAGGTAAAGCCCAAGGGCGGTACAAAGTTCAAAACAAAGAGATAGTCATATACAGAAACGCTAACATGTATTTGTCCTTTAAAGTTCCATCAGAAGCGGATCTGGGACAAGAGAACATAATATTATATAGCACCCACCTGAGGCGGATCGGAAAATGCTAAGGATGAATTCGTATATTTTAAAGGTTGAATAAATTTTGTAGCCAGCCGCTTAGCGCAGCCTTCATCTGTAAGTTTGCTACATGGTGTGGTCAGAATAATAAGAGATTTTCGGAAGGCTGCGGTCAGGAAATTATAATCAGAAATTACAGCTGATTGTTAAGTGAAAAACGAACTTGATCTCAATGTGATTTTTTTCCTGTCTTTCCTTATTTAATTGATCATTAAAAATAACCATTGACTAATTATTTATCGAAGATTAATATTTAACACAAATAAACGCTTAATCCTGAAATAACAGGAGCGGGGAAACCGATTCTGGGGTGAATCGCCGCAAGGCGTAGGGAAACCTCTTCGGCCCGAATCCGTCAGCTAACCTCGTCAGCGTCGATGGAGGTAATCTTCCGAAGTTTACGGAGGACGATCCTTCCATAATAAACTTTGGAGGTTATATAAAGTTATTCTGTTTAACCGTTCTCAACCTCATTTTAATTGCCTTATTTCTGATACTGCTGCGCAAGCGCAAGTTATTATACTATCAGCGCTCCGGAACTTGGTGGCTGACCTGGCTGGCTATTGCTATTATTACATTGATGGATGAATTTACTTCCCTCTTTTATGCGCCGGCCGAAGCACACCGGTTTATTGGTCCCAGTGCCATCATTTTTATTGCCCTGACCAGCATCTTGATACGTTTTATGAGTACCCGTTTTACGGAGATCGCCGAAATTTTGGAACACCATAAACTTATCGGTGGCGGGGTTTACTCTTTTTCTTATTTTGTCCTTGGTCCGATTATATCATTTGTGGCTGTTGGATCGATTATGGTGGATTATACTCTTACGGCCTGTATTTCTTCGGTCAGTGCGGTATTGAATAATACCTCCTTTTTACCGCTTTTATCAGAGTCTCCATATATCATATTGTTGATTGTGCTAGGAATTATCTGGACCATTGCCGGATTGAATATTCTGGGCATCCGGGATAATGCCCGTTTTACTTTTGCTATTTTTGTCCTGGCGGCATTAGTTATTTTGAATCTGGTTGTATCAGGTATAATCTCCCTTGATCGATCGGCTATGATAAACTTAAAAAATTCAGGACAGCATGCCATAAGTTTATTCAATACCGGTTCCATGTTTGGAACGTTTAATAATTTTATTTCGCATATTGCTTTTTGTATCCTGGCCTATTCTGGGATCGAATCGGTGATCCAAACGGCAGGATTTGTGGAGAACTGGAAGGAAATCCGTAAAGCGTATCTGTTTTTGGCCTTCACGGTTGGTATTATCACCCCGTTAGTGGCAGCGCTGGCTCTATCAGCACCCATTAATTTCAGTGAGCACGAAGGAGATTTAATCACCTATTATGCCTCCTTATTAAATGGTATACCATTCGGAATGATTGTGGCGGGTTTGGCCAGTTTAACCCTTATCATGGCTGTTAATACAGCTTTCGTCGCTTCGAGTGAACTACTGGAACGTGTGGCCCACCGTTACCGCTTCAACTGGCTGATTGCCACCAATAATCGCCATTCGCTCTACCGCATCCATATTATGAATGCCACTTTTTTCTCGGTGGTCATCCTGATCACCAGCGGGAGTCAGTCCATTCTGGCCGATATGTATGCTCTGGGTCTGATTGCCAGTTTCTGTATCAATATGGGGTCTCTGCTGATCTATCGTTATTTCATGGGTACCAAGGAGATCATCCAGTATTATACGCATCGCTTATGGACACTGATTATATTCATAATTCTGGTCAGTTGTTTTATATTTTTAGCGTTGAAAAAACCTCACGGCACCATTCTGTGGGCTACGGTGACCACTGCTGTGGTTATTGGTGGGAGCATGATTGCCCGGCGCAGGGGACCGGAGATTAAAGAACTGCGTCAGGCTGATCAGGAAATGGATATGATCTTTTTCTTGATGAATTCTGCGCAGAATGAACTGCATGTCAATTTCCAACGTCCGCGTGAAGAATCAATAAATGTAATCAAAGACAATGAAGTCTTTGTTACTTTCTATTCCCCCCGTAAAGGGATTCCCGAAAAAATTGCGGCGAATCATTTTCGTTTTCCTCTGAACCGGGGTGGAGTTTATATGCATATGGTAGCACTACTAAAAGTCATTGAATATGAAATACCTCACCGGCAGATTACCGTCCATTTCGGCTGGCCACTTTCATCCTGGATCGATAGAATCTCAATTGGTGTGATGACTTACAATTTGATGAAATTGCCCAGAGTATTTCCCGGATTTAAATTTATCATCAGTTATCACAAACAATGGCCGATTAATAAAATCCAGCCGATATAATTTACGGTGTTGATCCTGAATCAAAACACGCATTAAGAGTGGAAAGTTTACTGCCGTTCTGTACTGCCACCTTTCGGAGCTCGAATGAATCTCCGGTTTTAAGTCCGGCTTCCAGGATTTGAGCATGTATCTCAAACGTAGCAAAGAGAACCTTCTCCGTATCCCCATCTTGCACTGAGTACATAAAATAGGGTCGATAGGAATTCTCACCTACCAGAGCTTTGTCTTTAAGAAGTGTCAGGTGTGCTGTTTCGTTCAGCCCGATATCAACTTTCGGTTTCGTCGTTTTCATTGTTGTATCCTCCATTGATTTTGTACTGAAATTTGATTTCTGCCGGGACGAATTCTATCCCGTCCGGAATATCTCCGGTCCGTTTAATCCAATCCATAATCGCCCGAAGATCTGGGACTACGGATTCTGGTACAGTTCTTAGCAAGCCTAACTTCTGGCCCAAAGGGAGAAATATTGCTTCGTTTATAATTACTGCCCAATCCTTCCCTTTTCGAAGTCGAAGATCACCGTGTGGAAGACGAATAGTCTTCTCGCCGTCTGTCTGATAAACTGAGAGAGATTAAAGATCAGCCAAGATCGTCTTTTATCAAGGCGAAGTAGTTCTTTTTCTCTCCACTTTTCAATCGTAAGAATTTCTCCATCGGCTGTTTCGTTCACATCACTCATCTTGTTTTCAAGTCGAGCAATAGCCATTAGAAGATAGTCAGATTGAGTCAAATCCAGTTCATATTTCTTTTCCTCTTCCGCGGTCTCACAATCGGTCAGGATTTCCTCTACAAAGTCGGGAATTGTTTCCATTATTTTCGCCTCCGATGTGGATATGATTGTATAACAAGTTTTACTCCCTCGATAGCTGCAGAAATGGCACTGAGCACCAGGATTAAAGTAGTTGGCTTGGGAAATTTCATGTATTTGCTCCTTTCGTTAAGGTTGTGTGACATAGGGGTTCTCCTTAGTTTGATTAGAGATTTACATCTCTTTCTTATACCTGAAAAGAGGATCAATGAGCCTTAACCTGGGACTCCCCGACGTAGCGGTGCGTCGGCGATGCTTCTACTCGATCTACGATGCGGTGAAATCTTGAAAGGTGGTTCTGCTCAAATTCTTATAGGAAACAGTACCTGCCCGGAGATACAATTCAATTCTGAAAATTTTTTTTGGGATTTTTAAAAGAGGGTATTTGGGAAAATTCCATTGTCTGGCATATAACAGTGGGTTTTTTATTTCAAGGTAACGTTATAGTTAATTTTACCAACTCCCTTATAAATTTGCATCACTTATCTATGTGAATAAAAAGTTCAAGCACTTCTAAGAAGGCGCTACATCTATCATTGTAAATGGTGAGATGCACATTTTGAATAAAGATATTTTGATGTTAATATTCTAATAATGAAGTAAAAAATTATTCTATATCCTTATACTTCTTCACATTCTCTTCATACAATTGCTTGTGTTTTTATAAAATATCTTGAAAACAGGGATCAGATTGTTGATTATCAAATAAGGAATTATTCTTAAATATTGATACCATGACTCGTTAGTGTCTCAGGTCCCAGTACCAGTCGCCGACGATTTTCACCCTTCATCTCTTCAAGCAGCCGCACATTGGGTTTCCTCGTGAAAAATTGACTTGCTGTACCAGAAATATTCACACTCGGTAAATGGATAGGAGGTTTATAAATTCAAATGATACATTCTTTATAAAATCTTCATACATCTGGATGCATTCTTAACAGCACCTTTATTATTCCTGATTTATATTTTCCCCGGACAATTAAGAAAAGGATCGCAATAATGGTAATTATAGTGCTTATCATGGCAGCGTTACTGATGATTTATCTGGTATATGCCTTAATAAATCCGGAAAAATTCTAGGGTGGAACTGTATGAACCTGTATGATATAACTCAGATATTGATATTTGCCATTTTACTTATAATACTTACACCGATTCTGGGAAACTATATGGCCAGAATATTTTCAGGTGAAATCCCGGCAGGCATAAAAATATTAAAACCTGTGGAAAAACTGATCTATCGGTTGGGTGGGATACAACCGCAAGATCAGATGAGCTGGAAGGAATATACCTGTGCCTTGCTGATATTCAATTTTTTCGGTTTTACTTTTGTCTACATGTTACAGGTCATCCAGGTTTATTTGCCTCTGAATCCACAAAATCTGGCGAATATAAATCCTGTGCCGGCCTTTAATACTGCTGTGAGTTTTATGACCAATACCAACTGGCAAAGTTATGCCGGGGAAACAGCACTGAGTTACGCCGTTCAGATGCTGGGATTAACAGTTCAGAATTTTCTGAGTGCTGCTACAGGAATAGCGGTTGCCATAGCACTCATCCGTGGCCTGAAGAACCGGTCTTCGGATAAAATAGGAAATTTCTGGGTGGATGTAACCCGCTCAACAGTATATGTACTGTTACCATTAAGTATTCTGGTGGCAATCTTTCTGATTTCACAGGGTGTGATTCAGACGTTTAATCATTATCCGGAAGTCACCACAGTAGAAGGTGGCAGCCAGATCCTTCCGGTTGGGCCTGTTGCTTCACAAGTTGCTATTAAACAATTGGGCACCAATGGAGGAGGATTTTTCAATGCCAATAGCGCTCACCCTTTTGAAAATCCTACACCCCTCTCTAATTTACTAGAAATGCTGGCTATCCTGGTACTCCCCACCGCGCTTACGTATACCTTTGGCCGGATGCTTGGTGCAACCAGGCAGGGTTGGATCATATTTATTACTATGTTTATTTTATTCATTACCGGGCTTGGAATATCCTTGTTTGCAGAATATGGTTCTCACCCGACCTTCAGTGGTCCTGGAATAATGGAAGGTAAAGAATTACGCTTTGGTATTACCAATAGTATCCTGTGGGCCAATGCCACTACCTGTGCATCCAACGGTTCGATAAATGCCATGCACAGCAGTTTATCACCGCTGGTTGGATTAGTGATGCTATTGAATATGATGCTCGGCGAAATAATCTTCGGCGGAGTCGGCTCAGGATTATACGGTATTCTGATTTTTGTGATTTTGACCGTTTTTGTCGCCGGGCTCCTGGTTGGACGCACTCCGGAATATCTCGGTAAGAAAATAGAATCTTTCGAAGTTAAAATGGCTATTATTGGAATATTAGCACCGGGATTTGTGATCCTGGTATTTACCGCCTTGTCGGTTCTAATCCCGGCTGGTTTATCAGGTATTCTGAACCAGGGGCCCCACGGTCTCAGTGAAATATTATATGCTTTTTCATCGGCGGCAGGGAACAACGGTAGTGCTTTTGCCGGTTTAAATGCCAACAGCAATTATTACAACCTTTTGATTGGAATCGGCATGCTTATCGGGCGATTCGGAATTATAATACCCGTTTTGGCCATAGCCGGCAGTTTATCATCAAAAAAAATCATACCATTTTCATCGGGAACTTTCCGTTCTGATACTGTATTATTTGTGTTCCTGTTGATCTCCATCATACTCATTATAGGAGCTTTAACTTTTTTACCGGTTTTAGCCCTTGGTCCAGTAATGGAGCATTTTCTGATGATCTCAGGTAAAATGTTTTAAATGTGGCCGTTATGGAAAAGATCCTAAAAAATAAATCATTTATCCGCGATAAACAACTTATCTTAAATGCTGTAAAAGATGCATTGATAAAATTTAATCCGGCCTGGCAATTAAAAAATCCGGTGATGTTTGTAGTTTTTAGCGGCGCTGCTTTTACCAGTTTAATCTTCTTCCAGGATTGGAATAGGGGATATTTCAATACTTTTACGTTGCAAATCTCTTTATGGCTCTGGTTTACAGTGCTGTTTGCAAACTTTGCCGAAGCAGTTGCCGAAGGTAGAGGAAAAGCCCAGGCTGATTCGCTGCGAAAGTTGAGAACTACCTTATATGCCCGTAAACGTACGGGAGACACAGAATTAAGAATTTTGTGTTCTCAGCTTAAATCGGATGATCTGGTGGTTTGTGAAGCAGGCGATACAATCCCGGCCGATGGTGAAGTGATCGAAGGTATTGCCACCGTAGATGAATCGGCCATCACCGGTGAATCGGCTCCGGTGATCCGTGAAAGCGGAGGAGATCGCAGTGCTGTTACCGGTGGTACGAAAGTATTAAGCGACCGCATCATCATCAAAGTAACATCTGAACCGGGAAATTCTTTTCTCGATCGAATGATTGCCCTGGTCGAAGGTGCCAAACGGAAAAAAACTCCCAATGAAATCGCCTTGACGATTCTGCTTTCAGGTTTGACCATTATTTTCTTGCTGGTGGTTGTAACCCTTTATCCTTTTGCCTGGTACAGTAAAAATGTTTCCGGAGATGATATTAATCTCACCCTGCCTATCCTGATTTCCCTTTTGATCTGCCTGATCCCGACAACCATCGGTGGATTATTAAGTGCCGTTGGTATCAGCGGAATCGATCGTCTGGTACGCCATAATGTGATCGCAAAGAGTGGCCGGGCAGTTGAAGCTGCCGGTGATATTGATGTATTGTTACTGGATAAAACCGGGACCATCACCCTTGGTAATCGTATGGCCAGCGATTTCATCCCCGCCCCGGGAATTCCTCAGGATATCCTGGCCGAAGCATCACAATTAGCCTCCCTCTCTGATGATACCCCCGAAGGCCGGTCGGTTGTAATACTGGCCAAAGAAAAATTCAATTTACGGGGCCGTGATCTGTCAAAATTCCATTTAAAATTTATCCCTTTTACTGCCCAGACCAGAATGAGTGGCATAAACATTTATAACAGGGACGGAAAATTACTTAAAGTTATCAGAAAAGGTTCAATGGATGCGGTTAAAAATCATGCCGGGTCAACCGGTAATATCTTTCCGGTTGAGGTTGAACATGCGGTAAATGAAATTGCCAGGGAAGGATCAACCCCGCTAGTGGTTGCCGAAGATGGTAAAATTCTGGGAACGATTAAATTGAAAGATATGGTCAAGGGCGGGATAAAGGAACGGTTTGCCCAATTACGCCGAATGGGAATTAAGACCATCATGATCACCGGTGATAATGCTTTGACTGCGTGTACGATTGCCGCTGAGGCGGGTGTGGATGATTTTATCGCAGAGGCTAAACCGGAAGATAAACTTAAACGCATACGAATGGAGCAGGAGGAAGGTAAACTGGTTGCCATGATCGGGGATGGAACGAATGATGCCCCCGCTCTGGCCCAGGCTTATGTAGGTGTAGCCATGAATACCGGTACCCAGACGGCACGGGAAGCAGGAAACATGGTCGACCTGGATAGTAATCCCACAAAACTTATTGAAATCGTTGAAATTGGAAAGCAGTTACTGATGACGCGTGGGGCACTTACAACCTTCAGTATCGCCAATGATGTTGCCAAATATTTTGCCATACTCCCGGCCATTTTTATTAATTTATACTCATTCGGCCATGTAACCGGACCGCTGGCGAAATTTAACGTAATGAACTTACAAACGCCTGAAAGTGCTATCCTGAGTTCCATTGTATTCAATGCCCTGATCATTATTGCCCTGATACCCCTGGCCTTAAAAGGCGTAAAATACCGGCCACTGGGTGCATCGGCCTTGCTTATAAGAAATATTCTGATTTATGGGCTGGGGGGATTGCTTGTGCCATTCGCCGGAATAAAACTGATTGATATTCTGGTCAACATGTTACATTTGGTATGATCTAACCATGAAAACAAATATCGGTATTGCTCTGAGATTGTTGCTGGTCATGACAGTTTTAACCGGAATTCTTTATCCGCTTGCATTAACCATGTTTGCCCAATCTTTGTTTCCCGAAATGGCTAACGGCAGTCTGCTGGAACATAATCATAAGTTGGTGGGATCAAGGTTGATCGGCCAGAAATTTGAAACCGACCGGTATTTCTGGAGTCGCCCGTCTGCAATAGGTTACCAGCCATTACCTTCCGGTGGCAGCAACCTGGGTATGACCAGTCTGAAACTGAAAGAATTATATGATACCAGAAAAAAACTTTTTATTCAAAAGAACAAAATTAACAGCAGTATTGAAATTCCGGCAGAAATGCTGTATTCTTCAGCCAGTGGTCTAGATCCTCATATTTCGGTTAAAGCCGCTGAATTGCAAATAGATCGGATTGCGCAAGCCCGGCACTTGGAAGCAACTGAAATTCAGCAAGTATCTCTGATCCTCAAACAATTTACAGAAAAGCGGCAACTATATTTATTGGGCGAACCACGAATAAATGTTTTACTGGTGAATATCGAACTGGATAAAATCTTTAACAAGGATTGATTATGAATTTAAATGATCGTCCTGATCCGGACAAATTACTCGAAAGAATCCTTAAAGCAGAAGAGATAAAAAAGAAAGGACGGTTAAAGATTTTCTTTGGTATGTGTGCCGGGGTAGGGAAAACCTATTCCATGCTCTTGGCAGCACAGAAAAATAAAAAGGAAGGTCTGGATGTTATTGTCGGGTATATTGAAACACACGGCCGGGTAGAAACGGAACAACTCCTGGAAGGATTGGAAATCGTCGCGCGAAAAAGAACTACCTACAAGGGTATTATACTTGAAGAAATGGATCTGGATGCAATATTGAAGCGAAAATCCTCTATCGTCCTCGTTGACGAACTGGCTCATACCAACATACCCGGTAGCCGTCATCTGAAACGGTACCAGGATGTTTCAGAAATCATCGAAAACGGAATTACTGTTTATACCACCATCAATGTTCAACATCTGGAGAGCCGGGCCGGTACGGTACAGGAAATTACCGGAATTAAAATTAATGAGACCGTTCCGGATTCAATACTCGAGAACGCCGATGAAATCGAATTGATTGATATAACACCCGACAACCTGCTCAAAAGATTTGCAGAAGGTAAAGTATACATCCCCCAGAATGCAGCATTGGCAGCAGAGAATTTTTTCCGTAAGGGAAATATCCATGCTCTGCGGGAAATGGCCCTCCGCCTTACCGCAGAACGAGTGGATATGGACATGCTCGATTATATGCGGACAAAAAATATCCTCGGCACCTGGAAAACTACGGAAAAATTAATGGTAGCTGTTGGACCTAGTCCAACTTCTGAAAAACTGATTCGTTGGACACGACGTATGGCTTTTACACTTGGCGCCCAATGGTTTGCTGTCAGTATAAACCTAGGGAAAAAACTCTCCGATAAAGAACATAAATTACTATCCTTCCACCTAGAATTGGCGAAAGAATTAGGTGCAAAAATCATCCACAGCATGGATGCAGATGTGGTCGAAGGTTTACTGAGAGTTGCCTTAGAAAACAATATCACCCAGATCGTTATCGGTAAAACCAATGAACACCCGCTCAAGAACCTCGTTACTGGCGGCAGTTTGGTAGACCGCTTGATTAAAAAAAGCGGGAAGATTGATATTTATGTAGTCAATCCGGAGCGTGATACTTCCCGAAAAGAGAAATATCGCATTCACGTAGTATTCACTTCCGGAATAAATGAATATTTAATTTCCCTGTTGTCAATTATCAGTACTGCTGTTATCTGTTTTCCGGTAACCAATATCATCGGTTATCAAACTGTAGGTCTGATATTATTATTGGTTGTAGCAGGTTTGTCACTTTTCCTGGGTAGGGGACCGGTTCTTTTTGCGGCAATTTTAAATTTTATTATCTGGAATTACTTATTCATCCCGCCGTTGTTCACCTTTCACATTCACAATATTCATGATGCGATAACCCTGTTTGCTAATTTTTTTATCGCTCTGGTAGGAGGAACCTTGATCAGTCGCATCCGTAGAAATCAAACTGTACTTAAAAAAAGCCAGGAAAATATTTCGATTCTGTATTCATTCCTGGCATCACTGAATCAGGCCGCATCGATCAAGGATGTCGTTTCCAGGACCCGGCATGAATTAAAAAAACATTTCAATGCCGACGCCATAATTTATCTCAAAGGAAAAAACCTAAACCGTCTTTCAAAAAAACCTTTTGGAGATATCACTTTATTTAGCGAAAAAGAATTTTCAGTTTCCAACTGGTCGTTTGAAAATAGTGAAGTGGCGGGAAAATTTACCAATACTCTCCCGGAATCTGAATTAAGTTATTTCCCCCTCCTGGCCCCGCGCGGAATTATCGGTGTAATCGGTATAAAATATGAAAACGACGCAGAACCTGCCCCAGACCGGTTAATCCTTTTAAAATCATTTCTCACCCAGATTACTTCTTCCCTCGACAGGGAAATCACCATAGACCTGGCCAAGCAGAATTTAGTATTTCATGAATCTGAGAAACTTTTTCAGACGATTCTTAATACCGTATCTCATGAGTTGAAAACCCCGATCACCATAATTTCATCTTCGGTTTCAAACTTGAATGATGATCGTACGGCAGCAAATCCTGTCATCAGGAAACAAATTTGCACGGAATTAAATACCGCGTCGGTACGATTGAATCACCTGGTGGAAAATATTCTGGACATGTCTAGGATTGAGACCGGTCATTTGAAATTGAATCTGCAATATTGTGAGATTTCCGATCTGATCGGAATAGCCTTTAATGAATTAAAGGAAGAATTCAAGCATCACCGGATTAACATTACAATTGAAGAAAATCTGCCCCTTATCCAGGCAGATATAAATTTGCTAAAACAGGCTTTTATTAATATTTTACATAATTCAGCAATCCATACGCCCCCTGGTGGTACGATTTCGGTTAATGCCGGCTTGTTTACCCATGATAAAATCTTTATTCAGCTGGATGACCAGGGACAGGGTGTACCCGAAGAAACAGTGAGTCGTCTGTTCGAAAAATTTTACCGTGTCCCCGGATCGAAAAGCGAGGGGACAGGGCTGGGTTTAGCTATAGCCAAAGCATTGGTGGAAATACACAATGGAAAAATCTTTGCCCAGAATCGTGTGGAAGGCGGTTTAAGGATTACAATTTTACTGAATATTAATTAATCAGGAAAATTGGTGGATTAAACAAATAGGATCCGTGGAACCAAGCAAGAATAAATTTAAAATTCTAATCGTTGACGATGAACCTCAGGTTAGACGTTTATTACGCCTTTCTCTGGAAGCCAATGATTTTAAAGTCATCGAAGCCGCTGATGGAAAAGAAGGGCTTATTTCAGCATCGATGCATCATCCGGATATTATTTTATTGGATTTAGGATTACCAGACATGAATGGTTTATCTGCCCTGAAACAGTTACGAGAATGGAGCCAGGTGCCGGTCATCGTTCTTACTGTACAGGATGCCGAGGATACTAAAATAAATATCCTCGATTCAGGTGCTGATGACTATGTAACCAAGCCATTCAATACTGGTGAACTATTGGCCAGGATTCGGGTTTCTATCCGTCATTCTATGAAACTTGATGAATCTCCGGTTTTTACCAGCGGTCATTTGCAGGTGGATCTGAATTTGAGAATTGTAAAAATAAATCAACAGGAAATTAAGTTAACCGCCACTGAATATTCTCTCCTGGCTTTGTTCATTAGACACGCCGGTAAAGTTCTTACGCATACTCATATTATTAAAGAAATATGGGGTATACCTTACACCGACAATGCCCAGATTTTACGTGTTCATATTGCACAACTCAGGAAAAAGATTGAAAGAAATCCCACCCTGCCTGAATTACTGATTACAGAACCGGGTGTAGGTTACCGCTTGAAAGTACTACCGGAAATTTAAACAAATGAGCCAGGTACCGGAAGCGGATATGTGCAGAAACTTTAATCTGGGAATTGGATTGGTGTTCATCATCCCGGAAAAGGAAAGGGATGGTCTTTCCCGGTTAGTCCGTGCAGAAAAATTACATTCGTCTCATATCGGTAGAATCATATAAATAGGAAAAAGTAAAATGAAATTACGCCTGAAAATATTATCCGGTTTTTCGATACTTGCCATCATTCTTCTGATATCGGCAGGGTGGTCCATTTCCGAGTTGGGGAAAATGGGACATTCAGTACAAAAGATACTGGATGAAAATTACCGGAGTATCAATGCTGCCAAGGAGATGATCGAAGCGCTCGAACGGGAGGATAGTGCGATATTGACCTTATTGCTGGGAATAAAAGAAGAAGGTAAGAATATTCTGTTTAAGGCGGATAGCGTATTTAATAGAAATTTGTTGATTGCAGAGAATAATATCACGGTTTCGGGAGAGGCAGAAATAGTCACCCGAATAAAATCGACATACTCCGAATACCGGCAATTATAGCAATCGGATGTTATGGAACTGGACCAGGAAATCAATAGTGAACATCTGTTGACTCGGATGCATTCCTCCTTTTTAGTGGTTAAATCGGCGACAACCGATCTATTAAACCTGAATGACCGAGCCATGTATAAAACAGCATCGGATTTGCAAAGCCGGTCACAGCGCGCCACCATGCCGGGAATTATCACTGTTTTTGCCGCCCTTATTTTCACCCTTATTTTTAACTACCTGGTCAATTATTTCATGATCAGCCCGATCGTAACCATGACTAAGAATATCAAGCAGTTTATTGAAAAAAGACGACCCTTTGAATTCAACATTAAAACACATGATGAGATCTCGGACCTGGCCCGGTCTATCCAAGACTTGAGTGCAATAATTCAAAGTCGGGTGGAGAAATAAAATGAGATTTTATGCCGTCCTGCGCTATGTTGCTTTTTCCTTTTTCCTGAATGCCATCTTTCTGGCCTTTTCTGCGATCGTATCCCTGATCTACGGTGATGAAGCCTTTATTCCTTTGCTCTACAGCGCGATCATCATTGCTCTGTTTGGACTGTTTCCGGTCTTATTTATTCCGCCGATCGTGCAAATCTTCAACAAGGAAGGATTGTTAATCGTCGTGTTAAGTTGGTTACTTTCCTGCCTGATTGGTATTATACCGTATGTATTATGCGGTGGTGAATTCACCGTGACCAATGCCTGGTTCGAGAGCGTATCAGGGTATACCACAACCGGGTCCTCCATTCTGACCAACGTGGAAGCATTACCACACGGTTTACTGTTCTGGCGGGCTTCAACGCATTTTATCGGAGGTATCGGTATCATCATCTTTGCTTTGGCCGTCTTACCATCCATGGGTGTATCCGAGATGGTTTTGTACCGGAATGGATTATCGTCCGTGGGACGTCAGAATTTCCA
>CAYSHN010000034.1:0-15129 GCA_964430815.1 uncultured Calditrichota bacterium
AATGCAAGACTATTTCCAACTTGCCGGCCAGACCCGGTTGACTGTCGATATCAGCGGTGGAAACGGAAAAATCAAAATTAACAGCCTGGTGCTCAACCAATTTCCCTGGTCCGGTACGTACTTTCAGAATATTCCGGTTACCATCACGGCCATTCCCGTTCCCGGTTACCGTTTTGCCGGCTGGTCGGATCCTTTATTACCGGCCGAGGAAACAATCACTCTGAATTTAAGCAGTAACAGATCCTTGTCGGCAGTATTTACTTCCCTGGGAGAAATTAATGCCGAACTGATAGCACCTGCACGTATTAAATCCGGCCAGCATTTGCCGGTGGTGGTTCGCGTCCGCGACATGGCCTGGCAGATTGATCCCATCGAACAAACACCCATGCAGCTCGGTTTCGGGGGAGTGCGCAGCGACAGCAGTATTCAAATCAAACGCGGCGCCGGAACTGGAATAGTTCAGATAACCAGTTCAAATTCCTCCTTTACCCTGTCAGCTCAGAATGCCAATGTACCCGTATCGCAAAAAGAAGTTGAAATCTCAACTGTACCGACAATTTCTTACTCCGGTACTCTCTCCACGGGCGATGTGATCTGGGACGATAATGCCGATCGGTTGATCACCGACAATCTTACGGTACCGGTCGGATGTAATTTGATTATCAGGCCCGGTACCTGGGTAATCGTACAAAAATACATTAATTTTTATGTACAGGGACGGATCACTGTGGAAGGAACTGCTGGTAAACCGGTGGTGATCACATCCGAAAAATGGTCCGAACCATGGGGAGGGATGGAATTTCAGAACGGTTACGCTCAGTTTGAATACTGTTTTGTGTTGAATGGCGGCGGTGACATGTCCAAAGGACATCCGACATCTGAAGACTGGCATACGGGTCACCAGCATATCTTTTTCGGTAAGGACAATTCGGAATTTATTTTTAACAACTGCTTCTTTATGTATTCCCCTGGCAAGGTATTTGGTATGCAGGACGTTAAAGTTACGGTTACCAATTCGGTGACGGCGTTTGTCTGGCACGGCGGAGAATTCCACCGCGTCCTGCTATTTTGCCAGAACAGCCATCTGCTCAACCTGCCCAACGACGACCATATTTATACAGAAGATATCGATACCGACGGTTTTCATATCGATTATGTCAGTTCGCAATATCCACAGTATTCCATCATCGACCGCTGTTATTTTGTGACCGGTAAAGATGATGCCATTGACCATCATGGATCGCGGTTGCGCATCTCTAACTGCTGGCTGGAAGATTTCATTCACGAGGGGGTTGCTGCTTCCGGAGGTGATACCGTCAGGATTTTTAATACGGTGGCTCTCAACAACGATCAGGGATTTGAAGCCGGTTGGACCGAATCCGGAGTTAGCAAAGGACCGTTTGTGCTCATCGATCACTGTGTCGCGGTTGATAATAATGTTGGTCTGCGTATTGGTGATAGTTATACCAATAGTTATCGCTGCTTTATGAAAGTTACCAATTCGATACTTTACAATAATACTGATAACATTTGGAATTATCTGCTTACCACGCAGGCTCCCTTGCCCGGAGCGCTGGAGATCTCATACTCGATGACTAACGATGTGGATTATGATACTTCATCATATTGTATCACCGGGGTTCCCCAGTTTGATGATTACTATTATCTGCTGCCCGGTTCTCCGGGAATCCAAATGGGCATACGCGGCAGCAACATGGGCCGGGCGGACTCCAGCGTCATTAATGCTGGTGCGGTGGTAATTAATGAGATCATGCATAATGCACCCGGTGATTTGAATACCGGGGATTGGATTGAATTGTACAATCCACAGCCGGTGGAGCAGAGTATTTCCATGTGGACACTCAAGGATGATAATGATACACATGTGTTTCAAATTCCGGACGGAATGGTAATTCCTGCTGAGGGATTTCAGGTACTTTGTGCCGATACCGCGGCTTTCCGCCAATTTCATCCGAAAGTGAAAAATTATATTGGTAACATAGAATTCGGTTTTGGAGATGCGGATCAGGTTCGCCTGTTCACTTCGCTGGGGGTTCTGGTCGACAGTGTGGCCTATGCCAGCAGCGCACCCTGGCCAGGCCAGACCAACGGTGATGGTTACAGTCTGGAATTGATCGATCCACAAGAAGAGCACACTAATCCAGATAATTGGGGCCGCTCGGTTATGTATGGCGGATCACCGGGACGTCCGAATCGCACAGTCGACACGATTTTCAATCAGGATCCCGATCTGCCAATTAACTTTGTACTAAAACAGAATTATCCCAATCCTTTCAATGCCCTTACCCGAATTGAATATCTCCTGCCCAAAGCGGGAAGAGTAACTCTGGTTGTTTACAATATATTAGGTCAGAAAGTGCGCGATCTGGTTCATCAGCAACACCAACTAGCCGGTAATTACAAGGTTGAATTCAATGCCGGTGATCTGGCTAGTGGGATCTATATATATCGAATTCAGTTTGCTGCGGCTGACGGAACGAAAGAGTGGCAGACACTGACACGAAAGATGGTACTAATTAAATAACAGATATACAAATTCGAGAATTGACCTAAGAAATATATAAATGGGAATGGTATATTATATACATCCTTACAGGGACGAGTTGATTTTCGATTTTCATAAGCCGTAATTAATTGCTGGGACGATTTTGTTATGATTTTTAGTGAATAAGAAGAAAATCCCATCATGAAGACATTTATATTCGCAATTTATTTAGTCTTAATCATCTCGTTGTCTTCTGCATATTTTTCTTGTACGGGTCAGGTCACAGAGTCACAAACTGCGACATTAATTGTATTAATTGTTGATAATGATACACAGGAGACCCCGATTCCCGATATCGAAGTCATGATTATACCCGGCGATATAACAAAGAAGACCGATTCAAAAGGAATAAGCAGGTTTGAACTTAAAGCGGGTGATTACTATTTGGATGCACAAGTGTGCTGCGTTGGTCCGGGGTATATCCAATATCATGAAGCTGTTACTCTTTCAGCTAAAGAAACCAAGACAATAAAATTACATGGTTGTCTTGCCTGCGTATGAAGCCATTTAAGATCCCCTGACAATAAATTACCCGGCTATTCCCGATTATCTCTGCGGAACAGTCCCACTTCATTTTTCATTTGATGTGATTTTTAAGTTTGTTAATTTATGTTTGAGTTCCCCGATATAATCGGGAGGCTTGTTTAAATTCTCAAGTGTATATATAAGAGGTCTGTTCGGTGAAGAATGACAACACAAAGGGTATATAAAATGAAACCAAGAAAAATCTGTGACGGTGTTCAATGGATGGGAGTCGTAGACTGGAACCGGCGTTTATTTGACTCGTTGATTCCACTTCCCGACGGCACCAGCTACAATGCTTACCTTGTCCAAGGATCGGAAAAGACCATCCTGATCGATACGGTGGATCCGGCCATGGCCGATGTGTTGAAAAACCAGTTGGCTGACGTGAAGAAAATCGACTACCTGATATCACAGCACGCTGAGCAGGACCACTCGGGATCCATTCCGCTGATCCTGGAAATGTACCCGCAAACCACTGTTGTGTGCAGCACAAAAGCAGAGGATCTGCTGGTTGACCATCTTGGAATTCCTGTTGAACGTATCAAGACCGTTGAGGATGGCGAGACCCTTTCACTTGGTGACAAAACACTTCGGTTCATTTATACTCCCTGGGTGCACTGGCCAGAGACTATGGTCACCCACCTTCCGCAAGATCGCATTTTGTTCACCTGTGATTTCCTGGGTTCGCACATGGCAATGTCTGATCTGTACGCCGGAGAGAATCCTTATATCATTGAAGCGGCCAAGCGTTATTATGCAGAAATTATGATGCCCTTCCGTAAAATGATTCAAAATAACCTGAAGAAATTGCGAGAAATTGAGTTCGACTTTATTGCGCCAAGTCACGGACCGATTTTTGATCACCCCGAAAGCATTTTGTCTGCCTACGAAGACTGGGTTTCTGATCGGGTATCAAATCGCGTTGTTATTCCTTATATTTCTATGCACGGAAGTACGGAAACGATGGTGAACCATCTTGTTGCAGCTTTGGCTGAGAGAGACATCACAGTTCAGAAATTTGAGTTGACGACCACTGACCTGGGCAAACTGGCGATGGCTCTTGTTGATGCGGCGACTATAGTGATTGGCACGCCGACAGTTAACACCGGGCCGCACCCGGGTATTATCTCGGCTGTCTACTTGGTGAACTCTTTGCGTCCCAAATTGAAGTATGCGGCATTCATTGGTTCCTACGGCTGGGGTAGCAAAGCCGTTGATCATATCTCCGGCTTGATGCCGAATCTGAAAGTGGAAGTTCTCGGCACCGTACTGTGCAAAGGTCGCCCACAAGACGAGACCTTTGTCGCCTTGGATGCCCTTGCTGATGCAATTCGAGATAAACATTCGCTGAACTTATCAACCAAATAGAACCTGTCTGTTCTTCAATTTTAATACCTGATTTAACTATACAATCCTATGGGGATGTACAAAAATAGCCTGCTAATTCATTGGTGGGTACGAAACGGATCACATATTTCAACCGTCCCTGTGGGACAGTTTTTTTATATTTTCCCATTTCCGTTAATAAATTGCCAGGCTATTTTCACTTGGCCCAGCGGGACAATATTATTTTTCGACTTTCATTATTAGGCAATGAATTGCTGGGTAATGAGGTATGAGATGCATTTCCTAATATGAAGTTCATTGTAATATTTTCTTTTATATTTTGCTTGCATAAACACATATTCGACATTAAGATAATTCTATGTATATAACTCCTTCCGATAATTTTATAGACATATGATGTAGAATAGAACTTATGAAACTGTATTTCAGATTATATAGAAACGATATAATGACAGTTTAGACTTTTTTTAGAATATTGGAGGTAAAAATATGATATATAAAATTCTATCTCTAATTTTTCTTTTTTCATTATGCTGCCTAAATTGTGGCAATCCTTCAGGAAGTGATAGTATATTCTCATATGAAATGTTTTATCTTCGCGATAGTACTATATCATATTCTGCTGTAGAAAATATCCCACTTGAGTTATTAGTATTACAAAAGATTCCCTTCATGACTGCGGAAGATATTCATAAGTACACTGTAAATTTTTTAGATAATAATCCAATTCAAAGCTACCATATTTCTCTTAAAGATTCGTCAAATGGAAATTTTTCAAATGCTGTCCGGCCATTTGTGTTGGTAATTAATGGCAGAAGATTTAGTCTGGCCGAATATTGGCCAAGCTTTATGTCCATTATTCCAAAAAGTATTACCATGTATAAAGCATTTGGTAATTTTTACCATTTGCATCCTGGTGATGATGTCGGAAATACAAAATTGAAAGATCCAATCATTGTTACTACTTTAAAAATGCTTGACATAGAAATAGAATATGTGAACATTGGGGAATAATAGTTTACAACCATACTGTTTAACCGGACGCATGATCTTGCAGTTAATAATGTATGATTCGTATTTTAACGGCACCGGTTATTAGTATATTGGGACTATAAAAAACAAAAGGTTACGCATCTATGAGCAGCTTCGGAGATCGGGTACGTATCAAGGAAACTCCCGAGACGGAAGCAGCCGGAATAGCCGGGTTGGAAGGCGACATTTACGGCATTACAATGCCATCAGTTACGAACGTAGAGGTAATTGGTGGGGCGCCGAAGGATTGCGCGTTAAATGTATTGCTAGAAAACCGTAAGGCGACAGTCTGGGTGCGACCAGATCTGGTGGAGGTACTTCATCATAATCCCGGCATGGAGATAGTTCTTGGTAAGGTCAGGACAGTCCGCCAGGCTGATGGAAGCTGGATTAAGAGTGTCAAAAATCCATCTCAGCCCGCAAAGGACAGAACAGGTTTATGGCAACGGCTCAAATCGTTATTCCATAGATAGAAATATTGCCCGGCCAGCGCTCCCATTATTGACAAGTAAGGATACATCTGATTTAAAGCAGAATTACAGTAATTTTTTATCTTTCCAAGCCAAATACAAAAAGTATTCTGAAACTTATCGGTTCCTGGACGGCCCATACATTTCTTTGGGTCAGGTCAACCAGTTTAGCATTAGTATCTGAAAGTTCAGTATTCTTTACCAGCAGCCAGGCCAGAGGAAGCTGCATGGTAGCAATTGTTTGAATGGGACCCCAGCCATAGGAGAATCCGATTGACCCGGTCATCCAGGTTTCAGTTTTATTATCGTGTCGTGTATGAGATTTATGGAATACATATTCGAAATCGCCATCCGGAATGTCTGAACTGCCATAATCCTTGGTAATAAAACTGTATTTACGTAAAACTAAAAGCCCGGCCAGCGCAGAAAAACGGCCGCGTAAATTAATGGAGGTCGTGGCTTCAAACCCTGTGGCAAAAAAGAAGTAATGGCCCCGTGAAAAGGTTTCCCAGGATGGGCTAAAGCCGTAATCATAGGGGGATGAATTTCTTATTACCCCTTTTTGAGTTGCTCCCATTACATCATTCCAGCGGGGAGATGTATTTTCCATGGCCGTGTATGAAAGCTCAAACAGTAAACCAAAATCAAAATAACTTCTTCCAAATCTATAATTTGTCCAGGGGTTCACTTCAATGGTAAATTCATTACTGGCATCACTGCTGAGTGGCTCACTTTCAAGTTCCCGGTTGGTACTCACGGTATTACTTTCGTTATCGGCGTATTGCACGAAGAACAATAAACCCATATCGAGATCGCCGAATTTCCAGAAACGTATTTTTGAATAAGCCCGTATCAGATCATCTGCTATTTCATCCTCATATCTGCTGTCAGTTATATAGCTGCCGATAAAATTTGAATTAGGTAAACTGTCGGCTATGCTACTGCGCCAGTAGTAATTCTGCCCTCTTTCACTTCTGTTTCTGTAGCGAATACCAGATTTATGATTTCCATGTTCATAACTTAGTTGAAGATCCAGCTGGCCTCCTTTGTATAGAGTATAATCATTTAAAAACCAGGCGTCAAAATTCTGGCTGGATGTTCCAAAAATATGTGCACAGGGTGTAGTGGTCCAGCCCCAGGTCAAATGATTTGAAGTTACTACCGTGCCATTCCTTACGAATTGGATTTTTGATTCCGGACTTTCAGTATTTTTTACCTGATACTGTACTTTTAATCCTATTGGATTGCCAAACAGGTAATTGGCATACATAAATTGAAAATCATAATATCTTCTGATCGCATCGGTTCTGGCGATTACAGGAATTAACTCCAGAGTGCTGTTATTTCTTACAATTCCATCAACCCGTAGGTCCAGATCAATTCTATTTGTGCCCAATTCCAGGTAGATTTTCCCATAATTATCAAAATTCCATATACCGCCAAAACTGTATCTATTGTTGTATGCATAACCTGACGAATGCAGGTAGGAATATATTGCCTTCGGATCGCCGGAATAACCATCAGGAGCAGGAAATTCAAAATAACTATAATTACTTATATATGCATCAGTCGGACGATCGGCGATGTTTGTTACATGACCCTGCCATGGCAGAGTTTGCGGATACATGTAACTGAAAAAAGCTTTGTTTGGCCATTTCAGTAAATCGTGTGGATAGGCAAAAACAGTGTAGAATGGATTGCTGCCAATGGTAAAATGCGGATTAGCATAAATACAGGATAAAGATAGCAACAAAAATGAAATAAACAGCTTTTTCATTGTCGCTCCAGATTGGTTTTTGAATTATTAAATTTTCTACGGTTTGAATATAATTTTCTTTTTCGTCAACGACAAATATAAATATACTGAAAGAGGTTTTTTGATGATCAATATCACATAGTGGGGATCGGACCATTAAAATTAATTGTTTTTATTGAAGTTAAACCTTAATAAAAGTAATAAAATAGCTGTAGCCCAGCAAAAATAATTATCTATTTCGAATTTCTATCTACCATCTTAAAAACTAATTACTTACTTATATATATCAAAATTTTTATATTTATTCAGAAGTTTAAAAGAAATCGGGTTTAATACGGTTTTAAAAAAAATCGAAGATAAAAATATATATTCTTAGGGAGACGCCAGAAATGATAAGAAAGCTGACAAATAATATGATCATTTCCTTAATCGGTATGTATTTGGTATTGTCAATAAATAATACCTTTGCTCAGGAAAAAACATTTATCAAAGAATATATCTATGCGGCGAGTGACCTTGATAGCAAGGTTTCCAGTCGGACAATCGCCCTTGAGCAGGTTAAGCGGCTTGTGTTGGAGGAACTGGGGACCTACCTCAAAAGCGAAACAGAGGTTAAAAATTTTCAATTGACATCGGATCAGTTAACTGCTTTTTCTGCAGGCATCATCAAAATTTCGGTCATCGATGAAAAATGGGATGGGAAGACATATTATATAAAAGCACAAATAGTTGCCGACCCGGCAGAAGTGAGCCGTTCAATTGCTAAAGTTCTCACAGACCAGACCGACAGCAGGTTGCTCGAAGAAACCAGCAAAAAAGCAGAGATGTCCCTCAAAGAGATTGAGAGGCTAAAAAACGAACTCGAAACCATGAAAACGGCAGGAAAAAGACAGCAGGAGTATGAAAAAGCCGTCGACATACTATCGGCCAAACAATGGTTTGACAAGGGATACGCTCTGGTCAGCACAGGCAATTACCAGGAAGCAATCCCAGCTTATTTGAAGGTGATTGAACTTGAGCCGGACAATGTCGCCGCTCATATTCACCTCGCCTGGGCTTTTAATGGAACAGGCCAATTTAAAGAGGCAATTGTTGAATTGAACCGTACCATGACCTTGGAACCTGAAAATGTTTATGTATACGTCGAACGCGGCTGGTCTTATAACGGCCTGGGTGAATACCAGAAGGCGATCGTCGATCTGGATAAGGCGGTAAATTTAAATCCGAATGATCAATGGGCATTTTATTATCGCGCGTGGGCTTGTAATGCTCTGGGTAACTTCGTGCAAGCGAAAAAAGATATGGACAGCGCTCTGAAAATTGATCCCGCTCAGCAGTTACATTATGTAATGCGCGGTTGGTCCTATAATGGTCTGGGGAACTATCAGGAAGCACTCGCCGATCTGAATATTGCTATAAAACTGGACCCTAATAACAAATATTCATATATCCATAGAGGCTGGGCTTTTAATGGATTGGGGAATTATGATCAGGCAGAAAGTGATTTTAACTTAGCGTTAAACCTGGATCCCAAATTTGCGGATGCTTACTATAACCTGGCTATCTTTTATTATTATAGAGTAGGCAAAGAAAAATCATTGATATTTCTGGCCAAAGCGATATCGCTCGACGCCAACCTGAAACAAAGGGCTAAAGTAGATTCTAACTTCAAAGATCTAAGTAATGACCGGGACTTTAAAATGTTAGTAAACTGAATTCCGGGTTGGTTGGAACCATGTGATTCCAAAGGATCCGATGATAATAGCCCATTAATTAATTGATGGTCATGAAACGGGTAATATATTTAAAACTTTCTTGTGGGGATGGAACTATTTTTCGATAATCCCAAAAATATCAACTCGAAATACAAACACAAGCTAGTTTTTTTTTGCTTTATCGTTCCAGTTAAGGGATTAATAACGTTAAATTCATCGGCACTTTGTTTGGATACTGTTTTCCTGTACTGCCATATCCCTACTGCCGATTCTTAATTATAGGAGTCCAAAATGAAAGAGCTCGTTAAATTTACCCTTAATGGGAAACCGGTGCAGCTTAACCTGGACAGTGAGCGTATCCTGTTATGGATTTTACGAACCGAGCTAGGTCTTACCGGCACCAAGTACGGCTGCGGTGAAAGTTATTGCGGTGCCTGTACAGTTGTGGTCGACGATAATGCTGTACGATCCTGCCAGATAACCCTTAAAGAGATACAAAATAGATCGGTTGTTACTATTGAAGGTCTTGAAAAAAACGGTCAACTACATCCCTTGCAGAAATCATTTATGGAAAATGATGCCCTGCAATGCGGGTACTGCACACCTGGTATGATTATGAATGCTTATGCTTTGCTGAAGCAAAATCCCAATCCATCGGAAAAACAAATAATGGGGGGGATGGAAGATAACCTCTGTCGTTGCGGAGCACACAAGCGTATTGTCGAGGCGATCCTGATTGCGGCCAAAGAAATGCGGAGGTTCTGACATGAAAAACAGCAATTATCTAGATCTCGATTTCACCGAACGTTCAATGGATTTACAGCTAAACAGGCGTGAATTTCTTAAAATTGCAGGTGGGGGTATCTTTATTTTTATGACTATCGGTGATGTACCAGTATGGGCACAGGAACGGCGTGGCCGTCCTTCCCTGCCCACAGATTTTAATGCTTTTCTGCGTATCGGTGAAGACGGTCGGGTTGCCTGTTTCACAGGAAAAATTGAGATGGGACAGGGAGTAGTCACTTCCCTGGCACAAATGCTGGCCGATGAACTGGATGTGGGGCTAGAATCAGTCGATATGGTTATGGGCGACACAGATCTTTGTCCCTGGGATATGGGTACCTTCGGTTCCATGTCTACCCGTTTCTTCGGGCCGCCGTTGCGTGCTGCCGGCGCTGAAGGACGTCAGGTATTGCTGGAATTGGCAGCCGTGCTTTTGAACAAGCCGGTCGACCAGTTATTTACCGAAAACGGTGCAGTGTATGACCGTGCAGACTTGCAAAATAAGGTAACCTATGCGCAATTGGCCAAGGGAAAGACAATCGAACGCCATGCCTCGGGTAAAGTACCGCTTAAAAAACCGGATCAATTCAAAATTATGAGTAAGCCCATACTGCGCCGTGACGCATTCGCGAAAGTAACTGGTCAGGCTAAATATGCAGCAGATATTCAATTGCCTGGTATGCTTTACGCCAGGATTCTGCGTCCACCTGCACACGGTGCCAAACGGATTTCGGTTGACCTTGCAGAAGCGCGCCAAATAGAAGGTGTTCAGATTATCGAGGAAGGAGATTTAATCGCTGTTCTCCATCACTCTCCGGATCTCGCGGCTAAGGCGCTTTCTAAGATTAAAGCCAGTTATGATACGCCAAAATCAGACCTGAACGATAATTCAATTTTTGATCATTTACTCAAAGTTGCAGCGCAAGGTGAAGTGGTATCAAAAAATGGAGATGTGCAGCAGGGGGAACAGGAGTCTGCTGCGATTTTCGAAAAGACTTACCTGGATGGGTATAAAGCCCATGCAACCATCGAACCCCATAGCGCAGTTGTACATGTGGAAGGAGACAAAGCCGCGGTCTGGCCTTCCTCACAAACACCTTTCAGTGCCAGGGATGAAGTCGCTGAAGAGCTCGGTATTCCAGCTAACAATGTTCATATCATTTCGCCCTTCCTGGGTGGCGGCTTCGGTGGAAAATCGAGAAATCTACAGGTGGTTGAAGCAGCCCGTTTGTCAAAACTGACTGGAAAACCGGTTCAGGTTGCCTGGACCCGTCAGGAGGAATTTTTCTATGATTCATTCAGACCGGCGGCCATAGTTAAAATCAAGTCCGGTATAGAGAAAAACGGTCGTATCCGGTTCTGGGATTACCATGTATACTTTGCCGGCGAGCGGGGCGCGCAACATTTCTATTCCATCCCTAATTCTAGTACCATCGCGCATGGTTCCGGCTGGGTTGGTGGTCCCGGTACACATCCTTTCGCAACCGGACCTTGGCGTGCACCGGGCAATAATACAAATACCTTTGCCCGAGAATCACAGATTGACATTATGGCTTCCGCAGCTGGTATGGATGCTGTGGATTATCGTCGACAACACCTTAGCGATAATAAAATGCTACGTGTTTTAGAAGCTGCCGCTGCAAAATTTAACTGGAAACCGGCCAAAGCCCCCAGCAGGCGTGGTTATGGCGTCGCCTGCGGAATCGATGCCGGAACATCTGTGGTCACAATGGCTGAAGTTGATGTGGACAAGAATACAGGGAAAGTTTTAGTAAAACGTGTAGTCGCTGCCCAAGATATGGGCTTAGTCATCAATCCACAGGGAGCCGCCATACAGATGGAAGGTTGTATTACCATGGGTTTGGGCTATGCTCTCACTGAAGACCTGCATTTCAAGGGTGGTCAGATTCTCGATGCCAATTTTGATACTTATGAAATTCCCCGATTCTCATGGTTACCCAAAATAGAGACCGTCATCATCGACGCAAAAAATGAAAATCCGCAAGGCGGTGGTGAACCGGCTATCATCACCATGGGTGCCGTTATTGCTAATGCCATTTTTGATGCTGTCGGTGCACGGGTCTTGCAATTGCCCTTATCAGCAGAGAGGATAAAAAAAGAGGTGACAAAATAAATTGTCTTTGAAATAATATTTTTAAAATGTATTAATTATTACTCTTAAAAAAAATATGCCAGCTGCAGAAAAAAATAATACATGTATCAGCAAGCTCATTAAAATGCTGAATTCTGAAAATCTGGATGACAGAGTCATTGCCACCCACATACTGGGTGAAGAAGGAGATTTAAAGGCATTGACCAGGCTGCGAGAAAGATTGAGTTATACTGGTAAAGAACTGCAAGCCCTGGTAATCGCAGTAGGAAAGCTAAAACGAAAATTGGGTGTAAAATGACAAATTGCACCGCCGCCAGGTGATCCCAACTCAGCCAGGATCACCTGGCTGAGTTGTCAGGAAAGCGAGGAAACTAGATGGTACTGCAGAATTCATCAATGTCGCAGGAAAAAATATCCAGCATTAAACAGGATGATCCAACCAGGGCAAAAACCAATAAAGCTATGAAAATTCATCCATTGCCGGCAATTTTGGTAGCACTGGCCTGGCCCATGATAGGTTTTTTTCTCTGTATGATTGTGGAAATGATTTTCAAAATCGAGATAGCCAAACTCGTCAGCTCTATTATCAATTTAGCCGTAGGGTGTTTTGGCGCTTTTTATCTCTTCCCAAAACTCTATCGGGCCCCATTTGGAGCAGTTCCACTTAAGGAATATTTGCAGCGAATTGGTTTTTACCTTCCAACCAGCGTTTGGCGTCATATCCTGCTGGGAATTATTCTGGCAGTTTGCACACTTTCGGGAATGTTGCTTGGATCATTGTTTAGCGGAAGATATGAAATAAACTGGAGTACTATTAATCTGAGCCACATCATATTTAGCCTGAATCCAGGAATTTTTGAGGAGATATTCTATCGGGGTATCATCGTTATGCTTTTGTTGCCACTGACAAAAAACTTGATAAAAGCCTGCGGCTGGCAAATCGTCATTTTCGGTCTGGCGCACATCAAAGGCTTTGACTGGTATGTATTAATTGATGTCGTTTCTGTTATGATCATTGCGATTGCTTTTACTTATGTCGCATACAAAACACATGCTTTGGTAGCAGGGATTGTCTTTCACTTTTTGCATGATGCTTTTTTATTCTTTGTGCAATTACCAAAAGGGGTGTATAATGGCTTGCAGGAGAATATTGCTTTCTACAGTATTTTATGGTTGATGGTGGGAGTAGGATGCTTAATAATCTGGTATGCAACTGAGCGGTTTAATATCCGTGGAAAGAGTGAGTTGTATAGTTTAAATACTGCATGATTACGGAGTGGGAATCGGAATATAAATTTGATTTTGGTTGTCAATATAGGTGTAGATAAATGGCGCAATCTTATTTAAAGTTCGTTTTGGTTATGCTGTTTTGTTCCTCTCTTTTCAGTCAACAATTTGAAAAGCGGGATACAGCGGGAATGAGATGGTATAGGGGTAATATACATACTCACGCCAGGGAGGGCGAAAGCGATTCAGCAGTTGAATATGTGGTAAAATGGTATAAGGACCATGGCTACCAATTTCTGGTAATTACTGATCATTCCACCATAACTTTTCCAGCTGTGATTTCCACACTGACAGATTCTTCTTTCCTCTTCATACCGGGTGAAGAGATGACGGGCTATGGAGATCAAGATGACCTGGAGATCAATGCCTTGAATATTCCCGAAGCTATCCTTCCCCTCCATGATCGTACCATTCCAGCCGTCTTGCAAAAATGTATCGCCGCTGTTCGCAGAGAAAAAGGAATTCCCGTGATCAATCACCCTAACTACAAGTGGAGGCTTGATCAAAATACTCTGTTGAATTCCCAGGACTGCAATTTATTTGAATTATATAATGGATATCCAGGTACATACGGCCAAGGCGATGACAGTCATCCTGGTCTGGAACAGGTCTGGGATTTCCTCCTTACCTCCGGCAAACGCATTTACGGAGTTGCGACCGATGATGGGCACAGTTATAATAAATTCTCCCCTGAACTCTCGAATCCAGGCCGTGGATGGGTCATGGTGAGATCAAAATCTCTTAACGCTAAAGAGATCATGCAAAACCTCGATGCAGGTTTTTTCTATTCCAGCACGGGAGTAGAGATCGCAAACCTTCGCATCGAGCCCGCTCGAATCGAAATCATCATTCAAGATAAAGAAAATATAGGATTCACTACGGATTTCATCGGTTCCGCCGGAAAACTACTGCAGCGCATAAAAAATAATCCAGCTGTTTATTATTTGTCAGCTGAAACTAACTATGTGCGTGTCAGAATTACCGATACGGATGGACATTGTGCCTGGATTCAGCCTGTATTTGTCATTCGCTAACATCAACGGTTGAATCACTAAAAAGAGGTTTGGCTGAACAAATAACCTAAATGAAAGTGAAGTTTTGATCAGAAAAGTAACAATGTAACTATTCTGAATGGTCAGCAGGAAACTTACCGGCAGGAAAGCTAGTACAATGGCCAATCTGACATCAGCCAGTTTTTTGATAATTCGAAAAACAATATAATATATCCCGGTAAAAAAAATACTTATAATCAACGCTCCTACTAAATCTGAATAGAAAAACTGTTCAATGAATTGACCGAGCCATTCCGAGATTCCACCCAAATGAAGCAGAAATTCGTTAAAGAAATAACCACTGAATAAAAACATGGGCTGGTGCAGGTGATAATACAAACTTGGATAGAAAACCAAAAGAAAATACAAACAGCAACCAGCAAAAAAGAAAGGAAAATATATATGCGGATTGCGGATTAATTCTTTAAATTTCATTATCAACTCAGGATACAGTATCAGTATTGTGCATTAATCGATTGTATT
>CAYSHN010000035.1:0-14697 GCA_964430815.1 uncultured Calditrichota bacterium
TTTTTATGTCTAACTTTACCAATCATACAGTAACATATCATAATGAAAATTTGTATCTGGCCAATCCTCTGACGCTGTTATTAATTTATTCCGGAATTCGCATCATCCGCAATGGTCAGCTGAAACAGAAGTTCACACTTTATCTGAGTTGTCTTCTGGCATCTTTAAGCGTCTTGGCCTTATTGTTAAAAATTTTTCCTGCTTATGATCAGGATAACTGGGATATTATTTCATTACTCCTGCCAGTCTGGCTTGCTCTGGCCGGTTCCTGGCTCTGGCTCCATAAAAAATCCTTCGGCCCGACCTGATTCCTTCTTGCCTTTAAGCTTGATTGGATATTAAATTCATTGCTTTGCGAAAGTAAAACGATGCTCTATATTGTATTTTTAGGGGAGGAATGATCAAAAATGGCAGATAAGCAGACTCATCAGCACAAATTCAAGGCAGAAGTCAGGCAGTTACTGGATATTCTGGCCCATTCCCTGTACACCAACCGTGAGATATTCCTGCGTGAATTGATTTCTAATGCATCTGATGCCCTGGAAAAAATGCGGTACCAGATACTGGTAGGTACAGAAGTTTTTGATAAAGACAGTGTGCTGGAGATTAAAATTGAGACGAACAAGGAAGCCGGTATTTTAACGATTAGCGATACTGGAGTTGGTATGACTGAACAGGAAGTGATCAATAATATAGGCACGATTGCCAAGTCTGGAACGGCAGAATTTTTAAAAACGGTCGCTCAGGATAAAAAGGATTCGACTAATATTATTGGCAAATTCGGAGTCGGTTTCTATTCAGTCTTTATGGTGGCCAAAGAGGTGATCATTACCACGCGTTCCTATCTACCGGAGGCAACGGCCGTACGCTGGCGTTCTGAAGGCACAGGTACATTTGAAGTTGAAAACCTGACGGAAAGGATTTCCAGAGGTACAAAAATTGAAATTATTTTGAAAGAAGATGCCAAAGATTTTACCGAGAGAGAGAAACTGGAACAGATAATCCAGAAGCACTCAAATTTTATTGCCTTCCCCATTAAAATAGAAAAAGAACAACTTAATAAAATTCGTGCAATCTGGCGGGAACCGAAATTCCAGTTAAAACAAAAAGAGTATGATGAATTTTATAAATTTCTTAGCTATGATTCAGATCCCCCGCTGGAGACGATTCATATCGCGATTGATGCTCCGGTCCAGTATAATGCGTTGCTGTTTATCCCTGCAAAAAATTATGATTGGGCAGGAGTGGGGAAGAGTGAACATGGATTGGATCTGTATGTAAAACGGGTGCTGATCCAACATGAAAATAAAGATTTGCTGCCCGAGTATCTGCAATTCATACGCGGGGTGGTCGATTCTGAAGATGTTCCCTTAAATATTTCGCGTGAAACTTTACAGGAAAATTTAGTCATCCATAAAATAAAAAATAACCTGGTTTCACAAATCCTGATGCAATTGGGTATACTAGCTAAGGAGGATTCAAAAAAATATAGTCAATACTGGAAAGAGTTCGGTCGCCAGTTTAAACTCGGTTACACTGACTATAGCCAGCGTGATAAATTTGCTGAACTGTTACGTTTCAATTCTTCAAGCTGCAAGGAGGAAAACGAATTAACATCACTGGAAGAATATACGACCCGGATTAAACCAGACCAAAAGGAAATCTATTATAGTTTCGCTCCAAACCGGCAGAGCATTTTAGCCAATCCCCATTTGGAAATCTTTAAAAAGAAGGGTGTAGAAGTGCTCTATTTATATGAACCACTTGATGAATTTGTA
This sequence comes from uncultured Calditrichota bacterium, assembly GCA_964430815.1. Lineage (GTDB taxonomy): Bacteria > Calditrichota > Calditrichia > JAJRVZ01 > JAJRVZ01 > CAVZSQ01. The sequence continues at coordinate 1,779 of CAYSHN010000035.1, forward strand.
CTGGGGGGCATGGGCACCTTCAAAGATTTTAAACTGAATTCAGTTGAACAGGCCGATCTTCAGGAAGTACAGAAATTTGCCGATCAGGTTGCCGAGAAAAAGATTGAAGAGCTAAATGCTGAAGAGATCAAGACCTTTGACAAATTGTTGCGTCGGATGAAGGACATTCTGGGTGAACAGGTTACCGATGTAAAAGAATCTAAACGCTTAACAGACAGTCCGGTTTGTCTGGTGAGTCCGGATGGTACGATTACTTCGACAATGCAGCGTATCATGCAGATAATGAATAAAGACCTGACCGTACCCAAACGCCTGATGGAAATTAACCGCGATCATCCCTTGATCAGGAATTTGATAAAAATATATAAACATGATCCCAAAGCAGATCAGTTAACCCGGGTCACCGAACAACTATATGAATCGTCCTTATTGCTGGAAGGATATCTACAGGATGCTAATCAGATGGTTCAGCGTATTGAGACTTTATTGGAAAAATCTACTGAGTTTTATCTGGAAAAAATATGATCTACCCGGTTAATCCGGAATTTTCTCAATCCGCAGCATATTGGTACCTCGCCGGTTTGAGAATGGCAATCCTGCGGTAAATACAATTGTATCCTTTGCCTGCAAAGCACCCTTTGTTTTGAGAATTTCAAAAACATCATTAATGGCAAGATCCATATTACTTTTGAATTGTTCTATCTGATACCCGGACACTCCCCAGTATAATGCCATGCGGGTCAAACTTTTTTTGGTATGAGTGACAGCCAGGATTGGTTGGTCGGGACGGTAGCGGGCAATCATCCGCGCTGTGGATCCGCTTTGAGTCATACAGACTATGGCAGCGGCCTGAACGAGATCAGCTGCGTGACAGGCACTGTACCCAATGGCCAGGCTGGGATCATAGACACTCTTAGAAGTGCGGCGACGCAAATCCCACCTTGTCTCCTGCGCTTGCTCAATCAACTGTACAATCCGGTGCATCGTTTCCACTGCTTCCACCGGAAAACACCCTGATGCTGTTTCGCCTGACAGCATAACCGCGTCTGTTCCATCGAGGACGGCATTGGCCACATCGGATGCTTCGGCCCGGGTAGGACGCGGATTGTGGATCATGGAGTCAAGCATCTGGGTAGCGGTGATGACCGGAACACCTTTTTGATTACACAGGGCTATTATTTTTTTCTGGATTGGCGGAACTTCCTCAGCACTGACCTCCACTCCCAAATCACCACGGGCCACCATGATTACATCGGCCAGATCGGTAATTTTGTCAATTTCCTGGACGGCTTGAGGTTTTTCTATTTTGGCGATGACCGGGATATCTTTTTTCCCAGCAGCGATCAGTTTTTTAATGTCGATAATGTCCTGGGGTTTCTGCACAAATGAAAGTGCGATGTAATCTACATCCAGCTCCAAACCGAATTTCAGATCGGCAATATCCTTATCGGTCAAGGCGCTGATGGATAGTACACTGCCCGGCAGATTTAAACCTTTCTTATTTGAAAGTTTTCCACCGAATAGAACTGTACAATGTACGTCGGTACCGTCGATCTTTTTTACCTGGAGTTTTAATAATCCATCATCGAGTAATACCATATCACCGATCTTGACATCCTGGTGAAACGTATCGAATGATACCGAGGCAATTTTTTCATTACCCAGCAAGGCTCGGGTGGTCAGAATAAATTCTGAGCCGGTTTTCAACTCCACCTGACCATTATCAAAATCCTGTACCCGGATTTTAGGGCCCTGCAGATCCTGCAAAATCGCAATTGGTTTATTTAGGTCATGACTTACCTGTCTGATTAATTCGATTACCTGGCGATGATCGTCATGGGTACCATGCGAGAAATTAAGCCGTGCCACATCCATCCCGGCCCGGGCCAGTGCCATAATTTTTTCGTAAGAATTGGAACTAGGACCAATGGTACAGATAATTTTGGCCCGGCGAGTAATCCTGGAAGCACTCACGGATTAGATCCTCCTTAAAATTTCACAGAATACTGAAAACTAATATTAAGGAAAACGAATAGCAAGATTTATTAGACATCGGGCCTAAAAGGCACATCTCCCCCTGTCCATATCAATTGTTTGTAGTCGATCCAAGGTTCAAGATGAACAATTATTCTGGGGAATCTGTTATTCGCTGTGTTATAATATTATTTTCCATCCAATTTTAATTTGTCCTGATAGTTAAATAAAATTAATTTTAGGTGATTAGGTGATATGATGATACATCGGAATGAAATAAAGTCGATCATTCATTTGGCCCTGCCAGCATTGGTCGGCCAGCTCGGACAGATGATGCTGGGGGTGACGGATAGTATAATGGTAGGTAAAGTAGGTGCCTCTTCACTGGCTGCTGCATCCCTGGCTCTGGGATTATTTATTTTGGTTCTAATTTTCGGTATTGGTGTATCCATGGCAATTACACCGCTGGTGGCCATGTCGGTTGGCTCGAATAAATTTACGCAGATCGGGAATATCTTCAAGCAGGGATTTCTGGTTAATAATACTCTGGGTATTGCACTCACTCTGCTAACGGTGACAGGCGCGGATATGATCAGCTGGCTTGGTCAACCGGAAGAGATTGTTAAATTAGCCGCTAGTTATCTGAAGATCATGGGCTTATCGATTATCCCAATCATGATTTTTCAGACGTACAAACAGACCATCGAGGGCCTGGAAGTGATGCGTCCGGCCATGCTGATTACCCTGCTGGCAAATCTGGTAAATATATTCGGGAATTGGATTCTGATCTATGGAAATCTTGGCTTTCCAGCTTTGGGATTAGCAGGGGCAGGATGGGCTACATTAATAACCCGTTGCTTGATGGCCCTGTCGATCATACTATATGTATCAGCACAACAACGTTTTCAGGTCCAGGGTATAAATTTAAAGGATTTTGGAGTGGATTGGTCTATCATCAAGAAGATTTTAAAACTAGGGGTATCCAGTGGTGTACAATATTTTTTTGAGGTTGGTGCTTTTTCGGGATCTGTAATCATTATTGGCTGGATCGGTACAGCCGATCTGGCTGCACACCAAATCGCCATCAATCTGGCTTCAATCTCCTATATGTTCGCCCTGAGTATCTCGGCGGCTGCGGTCATTCGGGTGGGGACCGCCGTGGGCAGAAGAGATATTATGGCGACCCGTTCAGCCGGATTCAATGCGATGTTGCTCTCAGCCACTGTGATGGGTGTATTCGGGATTATCTTTGTAATTCTTCGCTCATTTTTACCCAGGCTGTACATTGATAATCCGCAGGTAATTTCAGTCGCATCCACCTTATTGATCATTGCTGCTTTGTTCCAGATGTTTGACGGTATTCAAGCGGTGGGTATTGGTATCTTACGTGGTATCGCTGATACAAAAATCCCCATGTTTATTACATTTATAGCCTATTGGGTGGTGGGATTGCCGGGCGGATATCTTCTTGGTATTATCTTTAAAATGGGTGTAGAAGGAGTATGGATTGCTTTACTCTGTTCACTGCTTGTCTCTGCCTCCATGCTATCACGGCGGTTTCATAAAAGAAGTCGTCAGGAAATCATCATCTGAATTGTTTACCAGTAAAATTGATGCGTGGCCATAATTGCTTCTACCATGCTGGTTTCATCAGCAACTCCCTGCCCGGCGATATCAAAAGCAGTGCCATGATCGACTGAAGTTCGCAAGAAAGGCAGACCAAGCGTCAGCGAGACGGTTTTCCTGAAATCAAAGGTTTTGGCAGCAATATGGCCCTGGTCATGATATAAACTTAACACAGCGTCGTATTTTCCTTCTTTAGCCAGGTGAAATACCGAATCGGCCGGGATTGGTCCTTCAACCAGAATGCCCAGGCTGCAGGCTTTCTTAACTGCAGGTTGCATGATCTCGATTTCCTCCCGTCCAAATAGTCCCTGGTCTCCGGCGTGTGGATTTAAAGCAGCCAGAGCCAAATGCGGCTGTTCAAAACCGATTTGTTTCAGGTAGCGTTGGCAATCTTGAAGGCTGCTGACCAGTTTATTGATGCTAAGCGAGGCCGCTACCGCCGAAAGGGGAATATGACGGGTATAGAAAAAAATTCTGAGCGTACGGGTTACGAATAAAGTCATTGTATTGGTGGAGCCGGTAAGTTTGGTTAATATTTCAGTATGGTCCAGATAGGGAACTCCGGCCAGGTGCAACGATTCCTTATGCAGTGGTGCCGTAATGATCGCTTGTACTTTTTTCTGCAATGCCGCTTCAATGGCTTTTTGCATACAATTATAAGCCAATTGACCGCCATCAGCGCGTATCTGACCATAAATTGAACTAGAAGAAAAAGGCTGGACATCATAACAGCATATATGATCGCGCAAATCTCCGCCGGTGACAGCTTGTTCCACTGCTGTTATTTTTTTAAGCGTAACTTTCAATTTTAACAATTCAGCCATTTGTTGCAGTGTTGTGAGATGGCCAAAAATGACTAGTAGACATAATTCGTTCAGCTCGGGATGGTGGACCAGTGATTTCAGTATGATTTCAGGGCCGATACCATAGGGATCACCGCCAGTAATAGCAAAGATCGGTTTCATAATTTTTTCCCGTTTATTTTTCGTGGTCGATGGGCTTTAGGTGTAACTTGGAGAATTCAATCAATGATTTGTTTTTGAAAAGCAGGGCAATCTGTTCACGTAAGATTCCCCATTCTGTATGAACGGCGCAGGGGTGGTCGCTGCTGCAAGTCGGTAAACCCAGTACACATTGATTAAAAATATCTTCACCATCTATAGTGATGATGACATCATAAATAGATATGTTAGTGGGATTCTTAGCGAATTTGATTCCCCCTTTAATACCGCGCAGTGATGTTAAAATCCCTGCTTTAACCAGTTTATTTAAAATTTTACTCAGGTAGAAGAAAGGAATATTCAAATCCGCGGCGATCTTGCGGATATAGGTATAGGAATCCTCGGACTGTCCGGCCAGATGTAACAGTGTCTGGATTGCATATTCGCTTTCGCGTGAAAAGAGCATCAGATATCTCCAAACTCGTAATTTGTGATAAAGTTTTTTTAAATTAAACAAATAGCAGTCAATAACAAAATTGGATTTTATTTTTCATCAAATTCGAAAGCCTTGACTACTGTAAATATTAAGTATAAATTATTTAATTTAATAATAACATGAATGATCAAGCCAGCATGCAGAACGGTCAGATTAATGTCAGTGTTGCTAATATTTACTCTGAGCCTCAGTATTCCAGTGAAGTAGTATCGCAGGCACTGCTGGGTGAGAAATGTATTTTATTACAAAGCGAGAGAAATTTCTCAAAGATTATTTTAGAAGATGGTTATGAAGGGTGGATTAGCAACCATCAATGGGTAAAATTCGATGTTGTAACACATGTAACAAAACAGGTACGTGCACACTTCATACGGATATTCGAGAGACCCGATTCTTTATCGCGACCAGTCCGGGATGCTGTGATCGGAACTTATTTGAATGTCCTGGAAGAACAAAAAGAATGGTTCCGGGTATTACTGCCTGATGGGACAACAGGATATATCGCCCAGCAGGGATTTGGACTGTTTCCTGCCACTTCACGGGCAGGGGTCCGGGAATTGGCTTTTGAGTTTTATGGTTACCCATATCATTGGGGCGGGCGCTCACCAAAAGGTTTTGATTGTTCGGGATTTGTGCAAACAGTTTTTGCTTTGCTAAATATAAAAATACCCCGTGATGCCTGGATGCAGCACCGTGATGCTAGTCCGGTAAGCAGCGATCCAGGAAGGGCTGAAATGGGTGACCTCTGTTTTTTTGCGGAACAGCCTGTCAAAATTTCGCATGTAGGAATCGCCCTGGGTGATGGAAAAATCATTCATGCCCGAGGAATGGTTGGGGTCAACAGCATATTTAAAGGTGCAGCAGATTTCAGTCAAAATTTGGCAGATTCGTTTGTTGAAGTACGGACCTATTTCAGGTAAAGGCGATGAATAGTCTCAACAGGAATGTGTTGGTTCTAAATCAGAATTATGAACCGGTTTCGATTTGCAACGCCAGAAAGGCAATTGTACTGGTCTATCTTGGTAAAGCAGAAATAGTTGAGCGTTTAGATACTGAGGTAAAATCGATACGACAATCGATTCCCTTTCCCAGTGTGGTTCGCCTGCAGATATATATTTACCGTCCGTTTATTCCTGTAGTACTGAGTAGAAAAAATGTGCTGCGCCGCGATCATCACACTTGTCAATATTGCGGTAAAAAAACAGTACCATTAACTATTGACCATATTATCCCCAGACATCTCGGCGGTAAACATGTGTGGGAAAATTTGGTGTGTGCCTGTATACGATGCAATAATAGTAAAGGAAACCGTACTCCGGAGCAGGCTGATCTGCAGTTACTGAAGAAGCCGGGTAAACCCAGTCATTTGTTTTTCCTGCAGTTTTTTATTGAAAAACCCCAGGATTCCTGGCGGCCTTATCTGTTCCTGCATTAAGAGCAGATTGACAGTGATAAATCAGACAGCAAGAGTGAAAGGAAATATATCCCCATGCCACAAAAAAGAATCCTGAGCGGAATGCGTCCTTCTGGGAAATTACATCTGGGCAATTATGCCGGAGCGCTGGAAAACTGGTTGAAATTACAAAACGAATATGAAAATTATTTCTTTGTTGCTGATTGGCATGTCCTGACCACCGATGTCCAAGCTGCCTTCGAGATGCATGAAAATACACTAGAGATGGTTATTGATTGGTTAAGTGCCGGAATTAAACCGGAAAATCCAATTTTTATACAGTCACAGATTAAAGAGCATTCTGAATTGCACTTAATTTTTTCTATGCTGATCACCACGGCCCGCCTGGAGCGTAATCCTACTCTTAAAGAACAGGTACGTGATCTCAACGCAGAGAATATTTCCTATGGACATTTGGGCTATCCCGTTTTACAAGCTGCTGATATCTTGATGTACAAAGCCAATCTGGTACCGGTAGGTGAAGATCAGGTACCGCATGTGGAAATAACCAGGGAAATTGCACGTAAGTTCAATTCGACCTATGCCGAAGTTTTTACCGAGCCGGAAGCCAAACTGACAACTTTTCCGCGTTTGCCCGGTCTTGATGGCCGGAAAATGGGGAAATCCAACGACAATTATATTTTAATGTCCGAAAGTGAGCAGGAGATTTATAAAAAAGTTCGAAACGCCATTACCGATCCGCAAAAAGTGCGGCGGAATGATCCGGGGCATCCCGATATTTGTAATGTCTATTGGTACCACCGGAAATTTAATGTGGTAGAGGAGCCGCAGATACGGCAGGATTGTATAAGTGGCGCCCTGGGGTGCGTGGACTGCAAAAAGAATTGTGCTAAAAAATTAGGCCTTTATTTTGCTCCTCATCGTGAAAAAAGGGCTTATTATGAAAGCCACCGGAAAGAAGTCGAAAATATCATCGCCTCCGGGATTCAAAAAGCACGCTGTGTAGCACAACAAACTATGGCGGAAGTACACCAGGCCATGAAGATGGGATAAAATGACTTATCGGATCAAACTGGATATATTTGAAGGTCCCTTCGATCTGCTGCTATTCTTGATTAAAAAGAATGAAGTGGATATTTATGATATCCCCATTCATCAGATCACCGAACAATTCTTAGAATATGTGGAATTGATCAAATTGCTGGATTTGGAAATTGCCGGTGAATTTATCGAGATGGTGGCCATCTTAATGAATATCAAGGCTCGCCTGTTATTACCGCTACCGGTTGGAATCAGTGAAGATGAAATAGAAGATCCTCGTACCGAGCTGGTGCAACGGTTAATTGAATACCAGCGTTTCAAACTGGCCGCCGGTGAAATGGGTGAATTGGAAGATAAAAGGCGCTTACTATATAATCGTCCGTATTTTCCCACCCCGCTTGGTAAAGAAGAAGTTTCTACGGAAGATTTTTTACAGGACGTCTCCTTATTTGATTTGTTGTTAGCTTTTAAAAAAGCACTGGATAATATGCCGAAAGTAACCTACCATGAGGTTCGGCGTATTGAAGTAACCATTGAACAACAAACCCAATTTATACTGCACCGGCTGCAACATAAATCCATGATATTATTTAGTGAACTGGTCAGTGAAATCAAAGAAAGAATTATTATTATTGTTACCTTTGTAGCCCTGTTGGAAATGATCAGAGCCAGAAGGATTATGGTCAGTCAATCCGAATTATTTCAGGATATCAGAATTCAATTAAGAGGCGAATGAGTGAAGGTTTATTCATCTAATTCTAAAGTTGAGTGAATAAGAAAGATGCGTGATAATTTACATCGTATTTTAGAAGCAATTTTATTTGCCAGTGATGCCCCTTTAACTCAGCAGAAATGTAAAGAATTAATTTCCGGTACTGGCATTAAAGAAATCCGGGAAGCTATTAATTATCTGAACCAGCAATATGAGGCAGAGGGCAGTGCCTTTAAAATCATCGAGATTGCTGGTGGTTATTTGATTGTAACCCGTGAGGAGTATGCTCCCTATCTGCAAAAATTGTATAAGGGCAGATCTTCCTCACGTCTGACCCAGCGGGCTCTGGAAACATTATCCATCGTGGCCTATAAACAACCGATCACCAAACAGGAAATTGAATCGATCCGTGGTGTGAATGTTGATGCGGTTATGAAAACGCTGCTGGAACGAAATTTAATCTCCATTGAAGGAAGGCAAAAAGCACCGGGCAGTCCCTTACTGTATGGTACCACCAAATATTTCCTCGAATACTTTGCCTTGAACTCGTTGGAGGCCTTGCCGAAATTGAAAGAAATAGACGAATTGCTGAAGGCCGATGATAAATTTTTGGAAAGTCTCGATCAGGTTGCCGTGCATCAACTTGCTCCGGAAGCCCTTGGATTAAAAAATCCAGAAGCACTTAGCGGGGAAGTAGCAAGGCCGAACGAACAGGTCGGGAAACAAATTCCATTAATCGTCTTTGAGCAGGCAAACCCGACAGGTAATGCCGGTCAGGAAGAACAACAGCAAGATAAAACTCAGTCGGCTGATGAATCGACCAGACGGGTCGATTCATCAACCGGGCAGGTTGAAGATTCTGAGTCGGATCTCCCGACCGAAGTAGTAGTGAATCAGGAAGAAGATACATCTCCCATTATTCAGAAATCCGGGGAGGAATCGATAAAGAGCGAGGAATCTGAAGATAATTCAGAAAAATCCCCAATAGAAGATCAAATCGCTGATAATCAAACCAATAGTACGCAGCAAGAACTGCCCTCTGCTGAAGAAGAAGAAACTGCAAATGATGAGGCTAAATAAATATCTGTCTCTGGCTGGGATCGATTCACGGCGCAGATGCGACGATCTGATCATGGCCGGAATGATCAAGGTGAATGGTAAAGTCATTGACCAGGTGGGCGTACGTATCGATGAACAGAAAGACCGGATAGAATATAAAGGCCAGCCAGTCTCACTGCCTGATGAATATATTTATATTATCTTAAACAAACCTAAAGGGGTCATGACTACAGCGCGTGACCAGTATGAACGTCAGACCGTCCTGGATTTGATTCCCATAAAAGAGCGCATTTATCCGGTGGGACGACTGGATTCTGATACCAGTGGCTTGCTGCTGGTGACCAATGATGGTTTGATTACTAATGCTCTGATCCATCCCCGCTATAAAATCCCCAAAAAATATCATGTGATGCTGGATAAGAAATTAAAGCCTATTTCCAAGTATACCTTTGAACACGGAGTGGAACTGGATGGTCAAAAAACGGCACCATGTAAGATACAGGAGATCCGGGTTATTGATAATGCCAGTTTTGTTGAAGTGGAACTCTATGAAGGTCGTAACCGGCAGATCAGGAGAATGTTTGAGTTACTGGGATACCGGGTCCGGCGCTTGGAAAGAATTTCTTTTGGACCTCTAATCTTGACCGGTCTGCGCCGGGGTGAATGGAGATTTTTGACAAAGAAAGAAATTACGATGTTGAAAAAATACATCGACACTTTTACGTCGGTCAGCATAGCTAACCTTCCGGTGACAGGCAGGTAGGAGTGGTTTTGAATATCTTGGTAGTTTAGTAATAATATCTTAACCGCGTTTTTTATTAAGAACCATAGTAGAATTAAAGTGATGACGGCAGGAAATAAATATAAAATCGCCATTGATGGACCCGCTGCTTCCGGAAAAAGTACAACCGCCCAAAGAGTAGCCCGGAGGCTGGGTTATTTATATATTGATAGTGGTGCAATGTATCGTGCCTTGACTTATTACGTCATTCTTGAAAATGTAAATATTGATGATGAAGAACAGGTTGTGGCGCTAGCCCAGCGCCTGGATATTCAACTTGATCATCTCTCCGATAAACTGCGGACTCTGATTGATGGTAAAGATGTTTCGGCGGAAATACGTCTTCCGCAAGTGGACGAAGTGATTAGTAAGATATCAGCTTATCAGGGGGTGCGTAATATAATGGTGGAAAAACAACGCCGGCTGGCAGCAGCAGGAGGAATAGTCATGGATGGACGCGATATCGGTACGGTTGTCTTACCGGATGCCGAGATCAAGATCTTCATGCAGGCTAATTTAAAAGACAGGGCAAGACGGCGTTATAAAGAATTGCATGGCCGGGGATTAAAATTAGATTTACAAGATATTGAAAAAGAAATTAAACAACGTGATCGCTTGGATTCCTCACGCGACATTGCACCGTTAAAAAAGGCCAGCGATGCTCATCTAATCGATACTTCTTCTTTATCAATCGAACAACAAGTGGATAAGGTGCTGGAGATAGTCAGGAACAAGCAAAGAGTTGACGAAGACGCTTTAAACTGAATTTTCACCATTCTTATAGAGTTATACAGAGAAATGAGAATCTGTCCAGCATATAGCTGAGAAATCCCATTTGTTTAAAAATACAGGAAAAATGTTGTGGGCAAAATATAATTGTCTTAAATTAATCGGCTTATATTGTTAGATGATCCGCATGCGGATTTATAATTCAGTGGTAAGGAGGTACTTTTTTAAATGATCGATGGACAAAAAGGAAACACGAGCGATTCAAACCTGTTAAAGGAAAAAAGCTGGCCGGAGAGTGGGGAGGGTAGTACTCAATCGCCAGCAACGAATCCGGGTAATGTGAGTACAGATGGCGGGATGACAACCACCGAGGAGATTGGCAAGGAAATAGGTTATTCAGCTGAAGAATTAAGTACGTTAACCCAGATGTATAACCGGACCCTACATACCATCACTCAAGGGGATATAGTAAAAGGAAGGGTACTTGGCATTACCGATAATGAAGTTATTGTTGATATAGGTTTCAAATCTGAAGGGGTTCTGCCAATAGCCGAATTTGATAACGTCAAGGATCTTAAAGTGGGTGACCAGATTGAGGTTTTTCTGGAAAACCTGGAGGATCCCAACGGACAATTGATACTTTCCCGTAAACGTGCTGATTTTATCCGAGTCTGGGAAAAGGTCGTTGAAAAATATGAGAAGGATGAAAGTATTAACGGAACCATTACCCGTCGCATTAAAGGGGGTATGGTAGTTAATCTGAATGGAGTGGATGCTTTTCTGCCTGGTTCACAGATAGATGTAAAACCAATCCGCGACTTTGATGAATATCTGGGCAAGGAGATGGAATTTAAAATTGTTAAGGTAAATCATGCCCGCCGTAATATTGTCGTATCTTCCCGTATACTGATCGAAAAGAAGATGGAAAGTCACCGTTCTGAAATTATTAAGACTATTGAAAAGGGTCAGGTACGCAAAGGAATGGTTAAAAATATCACCGATTTCGGAGTATTCATTGATCTGGGTGGAGTAGATGGACTGCTGCATATCACCGACCTTAGTTGGGGCCGGGTCAGTCACCCCTCGGAAATAGTGAAACTGGATGAAGAGATAGATGTGGTGATACTTGATTTCAATGAACATAAAGATCGTATTTCGCTGGGCCGTAAGCAACTGCTACCTCACCCCTGGGAAAATATAGAGAAAAAATATCCAGTCGGAAAAGTAATTACCGGTAAGGTAGTAAGTATTACCGACTATGGTGCATTTATCGAATTGGAGAACGGTATTGAAGGTCTGATTCATATCTCCGAAATGTCCTGGTCACAACATATTAAGCATCCCAGCCAATTGCTGCATGTGGGACAGGAAGTGGAAGCAAAAATCCTGAATATAGAAACAACTGATAAAAAAATTTCCCTCGGTTTAAAACAACTTGAACCGGATCCTTGGGATAAGGTTGAAGAGAAATTCCCTATTAATTCCAAACATAAAGGTATAGTCCGCAACCTGACTCAATTCGGTGCTTTTGTTGAGTTGGAGGAAGGAATTGATGGACTGGTCCATATTTCCGATCTATCCTGGACCAAAAAAATCCGCCATCCCAGCGAAGTGGTGAAAAAAGGAGATGAAATTGATGTGATAGTTCTGGGTATTAACCGTGAAGAACGACGCATCGCTTTGGGTCATAAACAGGTAGAAGAAAATCCATGGGATACCTTTCAGGAGAAATATAAAGTTGATACCGAAACCACCAGTGTTATTTCACGGATTATTGATAAAGGGGTGATAGTGACCCTGCCACTTGGGGTGGATGGTTTTATACCGAGTACACATCTTGGACATCCTCATCTTAAAAAAGCTATGGAATATTATAAGGTAGGCGATGAAGTGCCAGCTAAGGTCATCGAATTTGATAAAGAAAATAAAAAGATTGTCCTTTCAATTATTAATTACTTCAAAGATAAAGAACAGAAGGAACTGGAAGACTACCTGAGTAAGCAGGGTGTTGAGAAAACGAGCATTGTAGAATTATTAAATGAGGAACCGAAACAGGAAGTTGTAGATAAACCTGCCGAAAAAGAAAAGCCCAAAGCCAAAACCAAAGCAGCAACCACAGTTAAGGAAAAAAAGGAAAAAGCGGAAG
>CAYSHN010000036.1:0-14653 GCA_964430815.1 uncultured Calditrichota bacterium
TAGGTATTATTGGTATAATTAAAAATGGATTGATGCCACCATATCTGATTCACAGCAGCGCTAGTCTCAAGTTGCCAAGCGAAAACACGTCCAGAAGTATTAAGCATAAATAATTCCAGCGGGTCATCTGCATCATAATCGATGGTCAGCGGTGATCCAACAGGATATCCTCCTGCCGAAAGAGGAAAACCAGGAAGAAGTCTCCCCTGTAGATTAAAGGCCAGAACTTGTCCCTGCGTGGTACATGTTACAATATCTGTACGCTGATCTCCATCGGCATCAAAAAGCAGAGGAGTCCCTTTTAAATGTTCGCCGGCTACCAGCGGTGGCTGGATTGGAAAATTAGTGACCAGTGTTCCATTAAAATACAAACCATATAACCGATCGGCCAAATTGAAAAATATTTCATAAAACCCGTCACCATCAGCATCACCGAACGAAGGTGCCGCGACAACTGGTCCGGGTAATTTAATATTTGTGACGGCACTGCCCTGCACTTCTATAATAATATTAGTCTGGTTCTCAAAAAACAGGTGATCCATTCGACCATCTGAATTAAAATCTAGAACGGCCGGTGGAATACAATGCGTACTGGTGGTACTACCAATAATGAGTTCAACGTCGGAAATCACTGTTAATCCGTTAACAGGCCCATCAAAATAATAAATCGAATCAACAGCTCCGGAGAGAGTAAACCGAAATACCTGATTGTTCTCCAGACCGATATAAAAGTAGGGATATTGTACCACCGGCGGGGTTGTAAAAATCTGGTTAACCGGTATAGAAAATAATGTATCCAGCAGCAAATCACCATCCAGATCCCCCAGGGAAAAACCCTGGACTAAACCGGATTTGGTGCAGGCAATTAACAGATCAGCCTGTAAATCGCCGTTCTGATCAGCAAACGAAATTAAAGGTAATTCTCTGCGCAACATTTCGGCCACAACATAACGATCCACCGCTAACAATCCTTCTCCCCTGGCAGTAAAAGCAAATACCCTTCCTGAATCATTTGCTGTAAATACCAGCGGATCAGTAAAACCAGTACACTGAACGCTAAGAGGATCTGTAAAGGCGTAGTAACTATTTGTATCATTCAGACCAATCGGAAAACCCGGTTCAAAATAATCACGCTGGTAAGAAAAAGACATCCAACTGCCTTCCGCAACCGAGAAATCTTTTAAGGTAATATGCGAATTGGCAAAAACACGGTTGGTCAGTGTATTTGGGGTGCTGCCAAGAGAAAATTCATTCCTATAGAGCGGAGCAGGATTAGCACTGAACCAGAAATCCAACCAGGTACCCTGTTCCGATTGATAGCCAGGTTCCAGAATCGTATACTCATATCCGATGTCCTGGGAACCGTCTGCCTCTTCAAGATCTACGCCCCGGTTGTCGCGGTCATCATTTATTGCATTTAAGGGACCTTTAGCGGCAATGACTGATTCATCGATATGCCAGATCAAAATGCCTGCTCCCGGTAATCCCCAATCATAATTCTTTACCTTTAATAACACACCGGTCGAATCAGAAACTTCAATCGCATCAGCATAATAGGTTTTGAGGACCTCCAGATATGTAGGCAGCACCGACCGGTTTTCGGCCAGTACCGCATATAAACTATCGATCTTGACCGAGTTATCGCCACGATATTCGATCAGATAATATTCATCATTATTAATAGGGATCTGGTAAAGTGTGGTACCTGTACTGCCGGTCCCGGCAAATCGATTCACATAAACCGTATCCTGGGGATCACTCAGCAGCTGAGCAGTGTCCCAGTCCAATAATCGACGGGAATAAGCACATGGTACCGCAGGTACCAGACCATATAGATTGAACAGGCCAACATCCATCAAACCAAAACGACCAATGCCACTTTTTTTCATGGTCGGACTGAACAGATCATAGAGACCAAGATAATTACCTATGTTGCTGGCAAAGATTCCGGTAATAGCCACCTCTATACCCTCCTGGCTTTCCGTTTCAGGCAGGATTATCCCCCGGTCAATTTTAGCTATTCCTTCATCAACAGTAATGCCGCTAAAAGTGGTATCAAGAGCAGTACTAAAAAAATTAGGATTCAGGTATAATGAAGGTAAATCCTGAGGTGTCGCATCATATCCGAAATCAATATCTTTACCCACACCAGCATGAAAGATGGCCACCAGATCAAAATCACTAAAACGGATATCTAGGTCCTGGTCAGCTAGGGCCAGCGCATCGACGAATAGCTGGGCTAACTGCCGGTTATTTTCTTCATCAGTAGTATTAGGGTTGTAATACCCCATATCGTGTGGTAATCGATAGGCACCATTTTGAGTACGCGGAAATACTATTCCGGTCAGGTGCAGCATGCCTTTGGAGGCGGATTGAAAATAATTACTGGCAGCTATGATTTGATCCTGAAAATAACTGCGGTCATGGGGTGGAGGATCGACAGTGTAGAGAGTAACCTGCGAACTATCAAATAGAAACAGCCCGTCACCTGTAGTCAACAGATTCTGGTCGGGTTGGAAGTCAACCCTGAGGGCACAAATTTTAATTTCCTGTTGAGCATAGATGGTACAGACAGCTAAACCAAGAAAAAATATTAATGCTATTCTTCCGCTTGGTCTCACGCAGCGCGTTCCGAATTTCATTACATCTCTGTGAATACGTATGACTTAAACCTCACTGATAAAGAAATGAGAACCATCAGAATTGCACCGAAACCGAAAAACGCATGGTATCAGAAAGAGGATGGTCTTCCTTCGCTGAAATATATCCGAAATCAATGGCGAAAATATAATATTTAATTCCGGCACCAAAAGTCAGGAATTTTCTGCCGCCAAAATCTTTATCTTCATAAAAATATCCGGCTCGCCCTGCAAACAAATCACCATACCAGTATTCCACACCTATCGAGTGGGTAAATCGTTTCATACGATCCGAGAAACTTCCTTTGACCCAGGATGAATAGAAAACTGCTTTGACTACATTATCTGAACTGGTTGAGTCGCGAACCACCAGCAGACGATTTACATCATAGATGACCGTAATTTTATTGAATTCATCATCATAGACTTTATAGGCTAGGCCCATTCTCAAGTTAGTGGGCAAGGGATCAGCCTGGTCCTCATCAATGTAAGTCATCTTCGGTCCAAAATTGGAAAGATTGGCACCAAGCGATAATTTGTCCTGCAGGAAGGAATAAGCAGGTCTCCATAATATTCCAACATCTACAGCAAAAGAAGAGGAACGTCCATCACGATTCTCCGAACCGGTTTGCATCTCTTTATCAGTGAGATTACTCTGGATGAATTTCAAATTAACACCCAGTCCCAGATTCTGTTTGACTTTAGTAGCATATGACGCCGTGATGGCGTACTCAAAACTATCAAAGGTTCCCAATTCGATTCCATTCTCATCAGTAGCTACATTCTCTCCCAGGTTCAGGAAAGTGATACTACCGCCAACCATGCCGATATCCTCGATATAATAACGACCGGCCAGGTAATCGTACCACAGATCACTAAAGTTAAACTGCGGAAGCCACTTGACATGCATCAGGGATATTTCTCCCCGTTTATCCACCTCGGGATCCTCAAATTGGAAAGCTAAACCGGCGGGATTCCAAAACACCGCACTCGCTTCATCGGCCATAGCCACACCAGCTTCGCCCATGCCACAGGGACGCGCGCCTGGGGCGATTAATAGGAAGGGTACCGCTGCTTCACCCTGGGCCCATATATTATTAGTGAATGAAAGAACTATAATTAATACAACCGTTAGCTGAACAAATCTCTTCATCTTAATCCTCCACGATCTTAAATAAAAAAACCGGTTATGGCTCAAGATCTCACCCTTGCCCCTAAACCGGTCCTCTATAATCCTAAACAAAATTTGCTAAAGGCAGATCTATTTAGCCTGTTTTTACTATACTATATTTAGCAAAAAAAAGCCTTTAACAAATTTTATATAGGCAACTCCTTACATTAAAGCGTTAAAATATAATGCATTATGTGTAGATTGTCAATATCATTTTAGTATAACACCATTTGCCAGTGGAGCTTAGAATTTTTCTGCTTCATCAATCAACATTACAGGTATATCATCTTTAATATGATAGATTAAACGGCATTTATGGCAAATTAGTTCCGCCTTTTCTGACTTATATTCCAGGTCCCCCTTGCACTGAGGACACGCTAGAATTTCCAGCAGGTCTTTATCCAGCATTTTCGATTTCTCCCATAATAATTTCGCCCTATTCTTCCCAGAATCCCATTTTTGAAAACTTTTCTATTCGTCGGCGAATTAATTCCTCTTTC
This sequence comes from uncultured Calditrichota bacterium, assembly GCA_964430815.1. Taxonomy (GTDB): domain Bacteria; phylum Calditrichota; class Calditrichia; order JAJRVZ01; family JAJRVZ01; genus CAVZSQ01. The sequence continues at coordinate 4,311 of CAYSHN010000036.1, forward strand.
GGGATGCGGATTAATTCCTGCAAGGTGTTTATAATTTCCACTTTTACCGTTTTGGCAGCGGTATCAGGATCCCGATGGGCACCGCCTTGTGGTTCTGGCAATACTTTATCGATTACTTTTAAATCCAATAGATCTTCCGCAGTTACTTTCATCGCTTCCGCAGCTTCCGGGGCTTTGGTCGAATCACGCCAGAGGATTGCCGCGCATCCTTCGGGACTGATCACAGAATACCAGGCATTTTGCATCATATAGATACGATCCCCCACTCCAATACCCAGGGCACCACCACTCGCTCCCTCACCGATTATTATAATGACTATCGGTACCGGCAGATGCGACATTTCCAATAGATTTCTGGCGATCGCTTCAGCCTGTCCCCTTTCCTCCGCACCAATTCCAGGATAAGCCCCCGGTGTATCGATCAGAGAGATAATCGGTTTATTGAATTTGGCACCTATTTTCATTAATCGCAGTGCTTTGCGATACCCTTCCGGATTCGGCATACCAAAATTCCGGTAGAGATTTGCTTTGGTATCACGGCCTTTTTGATGTCCGACAATAATACAGGAAAAAGTATCGATCATACCTATGCCAGCGACAATGGCTTTATCATCAGCAAAAAAACGATCACCGTGTAATTCCTCAAAATAAGAGCAGATCCGCTCAATATAATCAAGGGTGTAAGGACGAAGTGGATGTCTGGCTAATTGAACTCGTTGCCAGCGCGATAATTTTCCATATATCTCATCGCGGAGTTGTTGAGCCTTTTTTTCCAAACGGTCAATATCATCATGCAGATCCATGCCGGTGGAGGCGGCATATTCCTTCATTTCAGTAATTCTCTTTTCCAATTCCATTACCGGCTTTTCAAATTCCAGCGTAAACCGTACATTACTTGCCATGCTTGTTCCTATTTTAATGAACCAACCAGACTTCTGAATTTTAACTTCCAAACCATCCAGACTGCTTCCCGGACAATTTTCTTAGACATTTTGGATTGCCCGATGGTGCGATCGATAAAGATAATCGGAATCTCCTTTATACGAAATCCCTTTTTCCAGGCTATAAAATTCATTTCAATCTGGAATGAGTATCCACCAGAGCTTATTTCGTTCAAATTTATCGCTTCCAGGACTTCACGGCGGAAACATTTATATCCTCCGGTAGAGTCATGAAGGGGTAAACCGGTAATAATGCGCGTGTACTTATTAGCAAAAATACTCAGCACAAGTCTCGATAATGGCCAGTTGACCACATTGACTCCCTTACAGTATCGTGAACCAATTACTATATCGGCATTTTTAATGGCTTCTAAAAAAAAGGGAATCTCTTTGGGATCATGCGAATAATCAGCGTCCATTTCAAAAATGTACTGGTAACCATTCTGCAGTGCAAATTTAAAGCCTGCAATATAGGCCGTCCCCAGCCCCAATTTTCCTTTACGCTCAAGTAAAAACAGGTTTTTAAATTCGTTCTTTAATTGCTTTACTATTACACTGGTCCCATCGGGAGAACTGTCGTCCACAACCAGGACATGGACTGACGGATTAAGGCTATAAATATCCCGGACCAGTTTTTGAATATTGTCCTTCTCATTATACGTTGGTATAATAACCAACACATTTTCTGTATTCATCATCTATTAATTTAATTGTGATTTCAGCGCAAGTAAAGATTCATTTATCTTTGCTGGCAGCCAATCTAACGTGTTAAATAATTTATCCAGGATAAATGCTGAATTCATTGGCCGGAGTGCTTTTTGCTTTAAATCAGCGGTTGTAACAGATCTGATCAGAGATTTGTCCAGTTCAAAAACATCCGCAATCCTGCAGGCAAAATCATAACGGCTGCATATCTCCTGACCGGCAATATGAAATACTCCATATTCCTCATGTTGGACCAGCCGGTATAAGGCTTCGGCCAATTCATCAATAAAAGTAGGATTGCCAATTTGATCGGTGACCACCTGAATTGGCTTGCCTGTTTTCAATTGATTAATTACCCACAAAGCAAAATTCGGCCGGATGCGCAGGCCGTGACCGTATAAAATCATGGACCGGGCAATAATATATTCCATTTTACAGCTTTTAACCAGGCGTTCTGCCATGTACTTGGTATGTCCATAATATCCAAGCGGTTGCGTAGGATCATTCTCACGATATGGTGCTTCTTTGCCATTAAAGATATAATCCGTAGAAATCTGAATCAGCAGGGGTGAAAAACTGCGGATAGAATCAATGAGAACTTCCAGACCGTGTACGTTGCGCAACCAGCACAATTCTTTTTCATCTTCACTGCGATCCACATCGGTATAAGCAGCTGTATTGATAATGATATCGGGTCGTTGTGCGGTCACCACTGGCTCCAATTCATTGCGATTGGAAATATCGACTTTAAAATAGTTATAGGGATAGCGATCACCCAGATAACTGGTTGCCTGTAAATCACAGCCAGCTATTGGAAGCGTTTGACTGAAACGGCGGATCACAGCTTGACCCAGTAGCCCATTTGAACCTGTAACAAATACTTTTTTCATACTAAACTCTGTTTGGCTAAATTCAATATAAATATGGTGAACAGATTTCGGTCACACCATAAAATTTATTTTAACTTTGAACCTTGCTTCCTGAAAGCCTGAAGTTTGTCTACCAGTTCCGATCTGTTTAATGATAACAACTGTACGGCAAAAATACAAGCGTTTCGCATACCCGCTGTACCAACAGCAAAGGTGGCCACAGGTACACCATCCGGCATTTGAACCGTCGATAATAATGCATCCAGACCATCCATAATTCCACCGGGCAATGGAACACCCAAAACTGGCAAATCAGTATGTGCGGCAACGACACCGGCTAAATGTGCTGCCATGCCAGCTGCAGCAATAATTACTTTATAACCCTTTTGGCGGGCCGCAGCAGCAAAGGCTACGACCTTTTCCGGCGTGCGATGGGCAGAAAGAAAAAACAAATCTGCAGATAATGAAAAATATTCCAGATATTTTTTTGATTCTTCCCAGTATTTGCTATCCGATTCGCTACCCAAGAGTACAGCAATTTCTGACATATGTACTATTCTCCTGAAATATTTATCTTAATATTATGCACTTTCTGTTGATTATATATATTCTCAAATAAAAAGTAAATCAGATCAGTTACAATTTTTGAATTAAGCGTTGTCGAAAGTATGATTTTACTGGCTTGAGTGCAATATTTATTTACGCCTAAATGCTTGAGATATTCCTTTTCGCTATCGCTTAAATATCGACTGTGCTGTACTAAATTTACCTCCTGGTCGACTAGCGAGTAGGTGATCTGGATCTGATCCTCAGGAAATAGCCGGGAATAGACCAGTAACCAGCGAATCTTACCTTCCTGCAAATCAATCAGCAGGGATTTCAGTTTGTTGCGTAGATATACTTTCTCATCTTCGTATATTTTTTTAAACAGCAAATCTCCGTTCTGCTGTCTTTTAAACCGGGATCGGATATTTTTAATTGTATAATAGAGAATCAGACCAACAAATAAAACCGCTAATAAAAATATCGCCTTAAAAAATTGTTTCATCTGGTCATAGGCAGAAAGTTTTGTACAAGTATTATACAGCGCTTAGATTGCATAACTATCAGTCATCAGGATGTAATTATCTTAAAATCTACATTCCCCAGTCGGCTATATATTTTTTTTTACGAATTCCAATTCATTCTTTTTGGGAATTTGTTTATTCAACATAAATAGAATTCCTCCGCTCATGGACACAATCATAGGTATAAGAATGGAGAGAAATGAAAGTGATATCGCTTCAGCATTACCGATACCTATCTTACCCAGCAGAATAACGTATCCACCTTCGCGGAAACCGATACCGTTAATTGAAGGTAACATGGTTACTAAAAATGAAATTGGCACAACTAAAAACATATAATCCAGCGGGATCTGCAAACCGATCGCCAGAGAAAGTACATAAGTCATAATAATAATCAAAACCTGGCCCAGTATAGAGATACTTAGAATCTTCAGATAGATACTCTTGGTATTATAATAAAATCGTATCGCCTTGAAGAATTTCATGATCCGTTCCCCCAAACGCATTAATTTGATGGGCTTTACCAGTTGCTCAGCCAATCTTAGAAAGTGGTCATTAAATACTAAAATAAAAAAGGTAATAATAAAAATTAATAAACCGCAGGCGGTATAGATCAACCGGTTGTCATCGAATAGACGCGTCAGCATAAACAGGGCAAGCAGGGTAAGCACCAGGGTACTGGCAATCCCCAGCAGTCGTTCTGTCAATACAGAAGTAAAGCCTGCAGTCCGGTCGCCACTTTTTTCAATCAGATGGTAAATACGGAAAACATCCCCACCAATACTAGTAGGAAGAAAATTGTTAAAAAATAGTCCGATCAAATAGAATCGAAACAGATCCAGCCAGGTAACCGGCAGACCATGACCTTTGACCAGAATCTGCCAGCGTGAAGCATATGTTATTGTAGCCAGCAGGTAAATACCGATAGCCAGGAAAAGGTAGACCATTCTGCTGTTATACCAGACCTGGCCCAGTACCTGAACGATTTTCATCGGTTCAGCCAGATAGACCAGATAACCCAGTAAAAGAACGGATACCAATACCTTCAGAAAAGTTTTTAATTTAACCATCTGCCGTTAGGATCTGAGTTTACTCTTAAAACTATCTAATTTAACCTTGGCCTGAGTATCATTAGGATTCCTTTGCAACCAACCCTCAAGAATCGTAATCCCTCTCTGATAGTTCTCTGATTTTTCCAGAGTAAGAACCAATAAACTGAGAGCCTGTACATTATTAGGATTCGCCTGATAGATCATATCGAATACCTTTTCAGCAGATGTAAAATTATTTATACGAAAGAGATTTTGTCCAATGATCAGTAGCTCCTGTTCATCGTAATTCTGGTTAAACAAACTGTCAATCGGCATTTGTTCGGAAATAAAACTATAAGAATCGCGGATCATCTTCAGATATTGGTTGGTCCAGGGGATCACATTGCTGGGAATTTTTGCTTCCATTATATTCAACAAATATTTTACTTTTTCCAGATTCTTTTCCTGTATATGGTATTCGATTAACTGCAAAAATGCGGTACGATAATTTTGTAATAATCCTATGATATTATTGTCATAATAAACTTTGGGATCCTGTAAACCGCGATAATTAAAAAGTTCAACCAGATTTCGTTCCATTTCAGCTGGTGAAATTTCCCAGTTTTTATAGGGCACAACTTTGAGGGCCAGGCCATCCATGCGCATATAGTCCTGTAATTCGGAAAGCATATTATTTCTAGCTACGGTAACTGCAAAATAGAGAGGTTTACGCCATTTATTGGCATTCATAATTCGCAAAATCATATAATCCTGAACCCGCAGAGCGGGCCCGTAGGGCGTATTAAGTGTAGGCCTGACCTCAAATGAAATACTGTTTGGCGCTTTTAAGTCCATTCTTTTTGAATAATCCCGAAATTCCCGCATTTCCCGCTGGCTGTAATCTTCCGGCAAATCAATTGTTAATCTTCGATTTTCCCATTTAAGCAGTCCAAGTTGACTTATCTCTTCATCACTAAGATTCATAGGGACCTTAGGCTCAAAATCCTGCATTTGCTTAATGTACCAATCCGTATTGAGCAAACTTAAATTGACAATCCTTATGTCTCGGCGAATACTGTCGACTTCCTGCAAATACCAGAGTGGAAAAGTATCATTATCGCCATTAGTTACCAGGATAGCGTTGGGTTCACAGGATTGCAGCATATTATAGGAATAATCCCAGGCAATGTATTGCCCCTTACGGCTATGAGAATCAAAATTTCTGGCCAGCAGCAGGACCGGTGCCGCAAGCAGAGTTATAATAAAAACCACCAGTGGAAGCAGTGGCAGCGAATCATTCTCATTTTGTTTTTTACTGCCACCTTGCAGAAAATCAATAAGTCCGGCATATCCCAGACCGATCCAGATGGCAAAGGCGAAGAAAGATCCTACATAACTATAGTCCCTCTCCCGTGGCTGCGGATCCGGTTGATTGAGATACAGCACAATCGCCAGACCTGTCATGAAAAACAAGGCCAGTACAGCCAAAGCCCGTTTGGGATCACGGCGGAACTGCCAGTACATTCCAATAAGTCCAAGCAACAATGGAATGGCATATAGTTGTTTGAAATTGACACTCTCTTCATTCTTGTCCAGACCCACATATTGCCACAAGAAGTAGCGAACATACATTTTATTTACCTGATATTTCCAGAAATATTCACCTGTACTTTTATAGTTTTTAGCATTGGGAGATTCTTGCCAGGCTTTGGTCCGATCAGTGATACTCTGGTCTCCGTATTGTTCCCGTTCAATGTAATAGATAAATCTCTCTACCGTTTCAGGATCATTTTCATCTATGGTCGGATCAAGATTGGAACGGATATAGATCATGGCATAAGAACTGTATCCGATCAATATTAGCAGGAATGAAATGGAGATCAAACTAACGAGTTTTTTATTATTATAGATGGACCAGATAGAAACAATAATAACCGTCGCCAGTACCATCACTAGTAAGAAAAAATCACCATATCTGGCGACTCTGGGCAAAAATTTTACGATACCCGGATAAACGAGCAGAATTAAAAACACGGTTATTACCGCATTGATTAAAAACGTTTTAAAATTGAATTCATATTTTTTACAATAATAAATCATGGTCACAAATGGAATAGCCAGTACATTCAATAAGTGTACAGAAATGGCCAGTCCGATCAGATAAGCAATCATCAGCAGGTACCGTTCACTGCCAGGCCGGTCATGTTTATCCGACCACACCAGCACCAACCAGACCAGCAACGATGTAAAGAGCATGGATATAGCATACACTTCCGCTTCCACGGCATTAAACCAAAAACTATGGGTAAAGGCGAAGGTAAGCGCACCGAGTGCCCCGGAAAACATTGCCACTAACCAATCCGATCTGTCACGTAACACACCTTTCCACTCCCGCACCAGATGAACGATAATCAAATAAAGTAACATGATCGTGAAAGCGCTGGAAAGTACAGAAATATAATTAACACGCATGGCGACATCATCGAAAAGCGATATCATCGAAAACACCCGGCCAATCAGCAGATAGAATGGAGCTCCCGGAGGATGCGGCACCATCAGACCATTACTGCAGGCAATGAACTCACCACAATCCCAGAACGAAACGGTTGGCGCCACGGTCATAGCATAAACCAGGAAAGCAATAAAAAAGATAGCGGCCGCAAAAATACGATGAACTTTTTTCATTTCCATGATATCATCCCTATTTAATCAACTAAACTTTTAAGTTATCATTTACTGTATATTTAATCAAGGATAAGTCGAATCCTGATTTTACAGATACTGCCTGGTTAAAAATAGTTGCAGAGCCTGTTGCCACTCTGTAAAGCGATCCAGCCGCAAGTTTTGCAAATTTTTATTCTTCAGAACACTGTATAACGGCCGCTGCACCCCGGTAGGAAAATCAGTACTTTGACAGGCTTGCAGGGGTGTTTTTATCTTCAAAATCCGGAATATTTCTGCGGCAAATTCATACCAGGAACATTGCCCCTGGCAGGTCATATGATACAATCCGTAAGCATCAGTCCGCATTAAATCCTCGGTATTATGGGCAATTTGTTCAACTGATGTGGGGGTTAATATTTCGTCAGTCACTACCTTCACTACTTCCCGTTCAGCAGCGGCCTTGATCATGGTCATGATAAAATTACCCCCTTTAGCCCGGCAGGCAACTTTTCCATAAATCCCAGAAATACGTAAAATAAAGTATTTTTTGCAATAATTTTGAATAAAATTTTCTCCAGCCAGTTTGCTTATAGCATATACATTCAAAGGATTGGGTTTATCGTCCTCGATATAAGGTGACTGTTTTAAACCATCAAATACATAATCGGTGCTGTAATGAACTAGTTTACAGTTCAGCTCAGCAGCGATCTTAGCCAGATTCCAGGAACCCAGTGCATTAATAGCGAAGGATAATTCTGGATTTTGCTCACAGTTAGGGACATGATGATAGGCAGCCGTATTAATGATAATACCCGGATTAAGCTCGGAAATAAGTTTCCTGGTTGGATTTAAATTTTCAATCTCGATCTGCTGATGAGTAAGCGGAAATAGTTCATATTTCTGTCCCAGCACGCTGGTGATTTCAGAACCCAGTTGTCCATTCGAACCGATTATAACAATTCTCAACCGCCATCCTTGTCTTCATGATTAACAGTCTAGTTAGGCACCAGGTGGTCTTCGCACAGCTATTATATTCAACGTTATATTTGACCAACTTTCGATCATATACTTAATTTAAATAAGAAAAAAAATCTTGACCATCAACTCAAATTCAATGATTTGAACATTTCAATGTTATAGTACCTCGGATTTTTCATATCTTTGAATTTTTCATAATTCTCGATCAGATCCAGTACGATTTCATTGATATCATAGCGTGGTTTAAAACTTAGTATGTTTTTTGCTTTTTCAATACTGACCTTGTAATTGCGGTAGTCTTGTCGATGCAGAATTTTAAGACTTACCTTTCTTTGCATATTATTTTTCAGACAGCTTTTAACCAGGTCAGCGACTTCACCGACAGTATAATTACCAGAAGTGATATTAAAAATGCCGGATATGGAAAGATCGGATTCAATAGCCCGGGTATAAGCCGTTACGGCATCCTTGATACTTAGTACCGGTCGCCAGATAGCCGGATTATTCACCGTAATGATATCGTCAAGCAAAGCGCTGCGGAACATGGTATTGACAATCAAATCCAACCGCATCCTGGGACTATAGCCGCTAACCGTACCCTGCCTCAAGCAGATAACCGAGAAATTTTTATCGATCATTTGCAGTACGGCTCGCTCACCTTGCAATTTGGAAATACCGTACGGGTAATTCGATACCGCCGGTGAAGTTTCGTCGTAGAGTTCATTCTCCGTGTACCCATAGACCGAACACGATCCGGCATAAATGAACCGGTTCACTCCGGAATTCTTGGCAATATACCCCAGATAGGCTGGAGCAGCAGCATTATGAATAAAATTCAAACCAGGTGAATATTCAGCCATGGGATCATTGGAGAGTCCAGCCAGAAAAATGACCTGCTGATAATTTTTAATCTCATCTACTTTTAAATCAAATACACCTTTTTTAATTCGATGGATTTTCTCGGGTAGAAAATCTCCAAACCAAAATAAATCCAGCACATCGATTTCATAGCCCCGGTCGATCAGATGTGGCACAAGTTTAGAACCGATATAACCGGCACCACCTGCTACTAAAATCTTCATTACTTTACCTCACCTAGATGACGGTAGTCTTCAGATTGCTTATATATAAAATGCTGAGATAAATCAGATTCCAACCATTCTGCCAGAGTTTGGGCCGTCAGGTCTTTCTTTGACAGAATCGGATTTTGGGCTGGCCATTTTACACCTATTTGTGGATCGTTCCAGTGTATTCCTGCTTCTCCTGCAGGATTATAAATTCCTGTACACAGATATTGAATTTCAGCATAATCCGACAATACACAAAAACCTCTGGCGAAACCAGCCGGCGCCCAGATCTGTTTGCGGTCTTCATCAGACACTTCCAGGCCGAACCATTTACCCAGAGTCGGTGAATTACGACGTATATCTACAGCAACCAGAAAAGCCCGGCCGCGCAAAACCCGCATCAGTTTTCCCATAGGGGGATGCCATTGAAAATGTAAACCCCGGACTACATTTTTAACCGAACCGGAGTGATTCTCTTGCAGAAACTGTTGCGGTAAACCTAGTGCTCCAAATTGATCCGCGCGGAATTCTTCAATAAAAAAGCCTCGATCATCTTTAAAAAATTCCTGGGCAATCACCACCACAGCTCCCAGATGTACAGATTCAATTTTCATTTGCATAGCTTTATCCTGAATTTTCTCTGTCTTTATGCAGGAAGTGACTTCTTTTATATACCAATACTCTTTATACTCTGCATCTATTTTTAAGTTTAAAAAATACGAATTAAAATCCCAATAAAAAAGCAGGTATTGTTCTAAACCCGGAAACCAAGACTGGCAAATGTTTTGTTACCTCTTACAAAATAATCTATAATAATACTTTTGGGATAAATCAAATATTTTATTTCCATATCCCTGCAGCATCTCAAAGACTGAACCTGCCGGTGTTTACGACCCAGTAAGAACACATGCGCTAGTAACCAGATATAAGCCGCTATGATGGCATAGGCATGTTTAAAATTAAAACGGATCAAGACAGAATATAAAATATTAATTCCATCTAATAGTATTCTTTGGCCTAT
>CAYSHN010000037.1:0-14636 GCA_964430815.1 uncultured Calditrichota bacterium
TATTGGTATGACCTGTGATCAAATCAGAGAATACATTCCCGGCCTGGTCCGGCGTGAATTGAGCGGTTTCGAACGTATACCTGTGCTCAACCACTTGCAGCAATGTCAGGATTGCCAAACAGAATATAAACAATATCTGAAAATTTTTTACAGTATCGACCTGGAAATAGTATCACCACCGATTTTCACTGTAGCGGTCGATGTTCTAGTGAGTTCCAACCAGGCGCAGAGGATCAAAGCCAGTGTTCCCCATATATTCAGAAACAGGACTTTCTATATTGCCGCTGCAATTTTAATCCTGGGCCTCTCACTGATTGGGTATATTTTCAAGGCTCCCATACTAAACCAGAAATCTCTACCTGACTCCTTTGAATCCGTACAAATAGATATCTCCCGAACCAGTTCAATCACCCAAAATATCGATTCCCGGATCAATGCCATGTTAGCCGAGAATAAAATCCCACTGGCCTTCATTGAAAAGCAGTTACTGTTCCTGCAAAAAAAAGGGATCGAAAATTTCAAACTGCAGCAGTCCGGATTACCCGCTGACCTGTCTGCAAGCGGACTGATCAACCCAATTTATGATACATCCGTACCTGTCGATAATTGTTTAGAAAAAGTTCAATCAATAAAAAAATATAAATCTTATCTTACAATTTCAGAATTAGTTTCTTTCCTGAATATTTTGCAAAAACAAGGAGTATAACATGAAAAAAATTATGTCTCTAAGTCTCATTCTTTTATTTACTCTCGTTTCTGGTTGTTTATGGTATGAAGTGGTTGAATATACTATTCATTTTAACGAAAACCTTAATTCCGGAAGTATCACCGTCCGCTACAATAATATTCAGAGTACTGAAAAAGATACCGCCAAGATTCGCGCTGATTTTGGAGATTTGTTAAACATGTTAACCGGTGATGAATTTCTACTGGATGGTCTGGAGACAGGAATTTATATCCAGGACCGCAGACTTGCGGAAGAAAACGGACAATTAGTCGCCTATGAACACGGAATATTCCGCAAGCTCATGCTTGACGATGAGCAGTCGAACATACAAAACGACGAACGGATCCTGACCATCAGCAATGATGATAAAGAAAAGATTGAATGCAACGGGAAAGTAATAAAACTGGAAAAAAATACAATCCTGACTTGGCCTAAAGAACAACGGGATTTATACATCAAAGTTACATCAGCTCCGGAGGATTCCCTGTCTTCTTTGCTGTCCTATTATAGACAATGGCAGAAAACATCGGGTAAAGTCGCAAGGTGACATAGAGACAGAGGCACAAAGGCATAACGGTACTAAAATATACAGGTACTCAGGGACTTAAGGACTCAGGTACTCAGATCTCTATAATTATTTATGATGGATACTCTTATATTATTCACCTGCATCATAAAATCAATAACAGAAAAGTCATACCATTAATTTTTACCTTTCAGTAAATTTACAGTTTATATTTTCTTTTTCCCTTTGTCCCTTTGTCCCTTTGTCCCTTTGTGCCTTTGTGCCTTCAGGTTACGGAGGTGTCAATCCCACCACCTTGTAATTGAATTCATAACCCAGTCTCTTGCCCCAGCCAGTCTCCATAGGTTCTTTGTAACGGGTGCCATCAATAGGTCCGACCGGCTTACCGTAGCTGTAAAACCAATTCACAATCGGGCTGCCGGAATAGGAGAGGGAAATCCAGTATCGATCCGGTGTTAATAACAATTGCTGGGCAGAAAAATCAAAGTCCGCCCAGTAATACCCGGGTTTCGTGGAAAGTTGATTCAGGTCAACACTGGCCGAACGCGCGGCGACGGGACCCGGTTGCCCATTCTGATCTTCCCGCAGTTCCAACCACAACTGCCCCCTGCCACCAAATTTTTGCAGGGCTAGTCCAATTTTTTGCAGTTTGATGGGTTTAATCAGGATAAAAATCTGACAATATTGCAATTTACTGGTTACATATTCTGCGGTTTCGACTAAAAAATTTTTCTGTAATTCCTGGGTATCACCTCCATCACTTTCTTTTTCCACACGGTTAAAAGCGAAATTCACTCCTTCCGGAAATTCGATATTACCATACAGAAACGCCTTGGAATACGTTAATTTTGTCAGTTGGGCCTGATCGATTTGTGCAGGTTTCTCAACTTTGGGTACAGTTAGGGGAACAAAACTGGCAGTCACTGCCGGACCCAACAATAATTTTCGTGGACCGAATTCTTCTCTACGGCCATCAATGGTAATCTGATCGGCTAAAAAATCTGCTTCGATATTTTCTGCAAAGGCCAATGTGGTCTGCGACCCCTTTTCCCTGGTCCAGTGCACCAGTCCATCATTGATGGTTGCTTTATTATCCAGACCAACTTCCACACGAATAAAACGGTTACTGACAAATAATTCACTCTGCTGCGGATCAAATGGCATCCAACCCAGATCGGGAAAATATACTTCAATCCAGGAATGCCTGCCCTGAGCCATGTTCAGGGTCAAAATCTGATTACCTATTTTTATATCATAAGGTTCTTTGAGTGTAATACCATTTACAATCCGCACCGGAATACCATTGGTCCGCAATAACGCTGCAGCCAAGTGTGAATAATTCTGACAATTACCTTTGCCGCTTTGCATCGAATATAGTGCACCATATTCAGGTGGTGTCAATACATACTGCATATGATCGATAACCCAGCTCAAGATATTCTGGACTGCATCAAACTCTGTTCTGGAATTTTTTACCAGCTCAGCTGCTTTGGCTTTTATTTCGTCATTGTCGATCGGAACTTGTTCACTGCCGGTTAGATATATCTTTAAATCTGTATTAAGATTTTCTAAGGGAAAAGGAGCCGTAGTTTCAAGTTTTTTTAAACTTACGGCATTGTCTGCCAGGAATTCCACTCCCGCCTGAAAAGATGTTCTGGGATTTAACCAGGAATATTTGATGATTTTATTACCATACTGATCCTCGCTTTCATCTTTTTTAGTCGGCTCTGTGCTAAAAGTGAATTTCAACTCGGAGATCTCCTGAGTAAACGTGGGTGATTGAAAAGTTTGCGGAATTACAAAGGTCAGGTCTACCGTTACCGTCTGGGGTGTGGGATCAATCTTCTGCGCCAGAGTATATTTGATTTTAGATTTTTGTCCGCCGTTCAGCAAATAATTCTCTGCCTGCAAATTGGAAAGCAAAAATAATATGCTCAGCAGATTGATGATGACATTTTTAATCATTTTAGCCTCCAGTCGATGAATACTTAAAGAGAAATATTTGATAAAAAGATAAAAGAAAAAAGCCAAAATAAAAATGATAAAAGAAAAAAGAACAAAGATTATTTTAAACGATACATTTTTTTAATTGAAGCAATCATTGGGATAACATAATTTGATAGAATAACTTATGATATTAAATGTTATCACTCAATCTCGGCAACCAATCGCAGGAAGCATAAAGTGAAGATTCTTTACATTGTCAGGCATGCCAAGTCGAGTTGGGATCAAGTTGCTCTAGATGATTTCGAAAGGCCGCTCAATGATCGCGGTCATCGTGATGCGATCATGCTGGGTAAATTATTAAAAGAGAAGAAAGTAATCCCTGATCTGCTGATATCCAGTCCGGCCAACCGGGCAGCTATGACCGCCAGATTACTTAGTGAGCAAATAAAATATTCACTGTCAAAGATTGTATTTGATCCCAATCTGTATATGGCTTCTACTCCTTTACTTTATAATATACTAAAAGCATTGAAAAACGAACATCACCAGATTATGATCATCGGTCATAATCCCGGTATGACTGCTTTGGTAAATGATCTGGCCGATGTGAATGTCCCGAATCTCCCTACTTGTAGTATTTACGGGATGAGATTAAAAATCAAATCATGGCATGACTTAAGCAGAAAATGCGGGCAAAAGATTTTATATGAGTATCCGAAGAAGCATGGGGATGGGGTATAGATGGATCGACGAAAATATAAAGGCACAGAGGCACACAGGCACAAAGTTAGAAAAAAGTAATGACTTCTTAAAACAAGAAACTAAAGATGCATCTGGAGTATTAAGATTAGTATCTTTACTTGTTCTCTGTATCTCCAAGTATTTTTTTCTTTGTGCCTTTGTGCCTTAGCACCTTTGCGCCTTCTAGAAAAACATCTACCAATAGCTTCTTAACCTGAGTCATATCATTAACAATGTAATCCGCCTCTTTTAGATATTCGTCTTTCAAGGTAGTGCGTACAGCGATTACGGTCATTCCAGCTGCTTTAGCAGAATGGACACCCAGGGGTGCATTTTCGATCACCAGGCAATCGTCCGGACTCAGATGCAGCAAGGCTGCACCTTTAAGATAGGGTTCAGGAAAAGGTTTAGTATTGGTTACATCATCGGCTGTTACGGTCGCCTCAAAAAAACCGTCTAAATGACTGGCCAACAGTTCATCCATCCGCACCCGGTTTGCCCCGGTAATAATAGCGGTCTTGATCTTCTGCTTTCTCAGCATTTCCAGAAGTTCAAAGAGTCCACTATAAAATTCGGGTTTATAGATTCGATCATAATAAGCCATTTTTGTTTCAATTATCCTGGGCTTTAAATCAGACTTCAGCTTATATTTTTGGGCCAATTCTTCAACTACCGATCGTACCCCTCTGCCTTCCAACTTATAGAATTCTTCCTTATTGATATGAAGCCCGATCTGATCAAAGGCATATTGCCAGGCTTGCAGATGTTGTTCCATGCTCTTTAGAACTACACCATCCAAATCGAATAATACACCCTTTACTAAAAATCCCATTTTATCTAGACCGGATTGTTTTACTGCGATGACGTGTTATCAGGCAAGCGGTTTTCTTTTCTTGCGATATCTCTGGAACAAATTGGTATCCAGTTTCTCCATATAGGCTTCCTGTTCCCAGATGATACCTTTCTCTTTAGCGATGAATTGCCGTACATATTCGGCAATATACAGGCAGCGTACAAAATGCCGATATTTTTCCGAGGCATAATATTTTACCTGCAGAATCCGTTCATTACGTTCCTTCTGTTGCATTACCTGAAAGAATGATATTTCTTCCTTCCAGGTAAGCCAATTTCTAAACCACGCTTCAAAAGGAACCAGCCAGAGACCCGCTTCGCCTTTACCGTGCAGCGATTTCAATCGTTCGTGCAGATTTTTTATTTCAGCAGACCCAATATCGTCGGCTATTATTTCATCGCCTCCCAGAAATAAGGCCTGGGTCAAATAGGCATTTCCATGTTCGGCATCATTAATTTTATAATAACATTTATTGAGAAAAATGCGGGCCAATAAGTTATCAGGTTGCTGGTGGATAACCACAATCAGATTTTCGATGGCCTTATCTATTCTTTCCTCGATATAACAGAATATACCTGTGGCCAGATCAAATGAAACGGTGGTCTTGGCAGACAGGAAAACTTTTGCATATAAACGTTCCATACGTTCAAAAGCATAAAGACTGATCTGATTATCATGAAGACGTCGACGGATTCGCAACCATTGTTCAAAATACTGCTGGGGATCATTTAATTTCACTGAACTGTACTCAAACAGCAATTGTTTCAGATCATTAAAAGCATGCCGCCATCTATTCTCACCCGTAATTTCTGCATATTCCTGCCAGTGTTTAAGAGCTTGTTCAAAATTATATTCAAAAAATTGGTGTTCGGCTTCCTTTAAAATATTGTCGAAAGTCGACCAGATCGAGAATTGCTTCTGGGCATTTCCATTCATACGCTTAAGATATTGTAAAATATATATTTTAACAAGATTTTTTTTCTTTGAACTGGCATATCACTATTATCGAATGATTTTAACAATATTTTAATATTTTACATTGCTGCTAAAACTGAAAATGGATATAATAAATAAAAACAATAGGTAATATCGGCAAAAACGTTGCTAAGAGCCTTAAAATTTTATTTTGTTAAAGAATTTACACTCATAGTAAAACCTGATTTATTTCGTTTGATTTTTAAATTCCTTCAGCATCACAGGCTCAAAAACCAGAATCCGGTTCCGTCCTTGTTTCTTAGCGGCATAAAGCGCAGCATCGGTCCTCTGAATTAATTCCCGGTTGGTTATATGCTTTTCCATGCTGGCAATCCCCGCGCTGAATGTGAAGGTAATTTGCTGCTTTTCATAGAGAATTATTGTCTCTCTGGTTTCATCTAATATTCTTTCAACGAAACTTTTTACGTTTTCCATTGAATCCATCTGGGTGATTATGGCAAATTCTTCGCCACCATATCTGAAGGCAGAATCTTCGGATCTGGTATTACGGTGGATCAACTCACCAAAGATACGCAATACCTTATCACCGGCCATGTGTCCGTATTGATCATTTAATAGTTTAAAATGATCCAAGTCCAGCATGACCAGCGAAAACGGAATACGATTGCTTTGGAATAATTTCAGTGCCTGACTGATTATCCTCATAAAAGCACGACGATTGAGCAATTGGGTCAGCGTATCAGTTTGCGCCTCCTTACGGACTTTTAGAACATATTCCTCAAGTTCACTGATTCTTTTGTAAGGAGTGGATATATCCTGATAGTGCTTAAACGATTTTTTAATGATGATGCATAATTCTTCTTTCGCCGCGGGTAGTAAGAGGAAATAATTGATATGTGTTTTATTGATAGCTTTTTCTATAATCTCTTTATCTACCACAGTCGAGAGGAGAATTCGCTGAATCTTCGGATGCTGCTGCATGATATAGCGGAAAAAAGAACCCTCGAATTCGTACGGTGGCTGATGTATGGTCAGGACTGTGGCTACTTCATTCTTTTTGATCAGTTCCAGGGCTGTTTTCATGTCCTCAGCAAATAGCAGGTTAATACCCTGAGCAGTCAGGTAATCGAGGCTCAGATCAACGGTCGCGGGTTGAGGGTGATAAACTAATAGAAAGAATTTCCTTCGCTCGCTCAGGGCAAATCTCCTCTTTAAATTTTCACTCAGCTTCTTGCTTGACATTACAGCCGGATGAAGTTGGTATTCATTTATATTTATATTCCATCGCCGCATGCACAAATTCACGGAACAGCGGATGTGCTTTCATTGCCCTGGATTTTAATTCGGGATGAAATTGGCAGGTTACAAACCAGGGATGACCCGGAAACTCGATCATTTCCACCAGGGAATTGTCAGGGGACGTGCCACATATAACCAATCCATGCTTTTCCAGTATATCACGATACTTATTATTCACTTCGAAGCGATGACGATGTCGTTCACTGATCTTGGAGCATTTATAGGCTGCATAGGCCCGTGTATTTGGTTTAATTTTACAGTCATAGGAACCCAGACGCATGGTTCCACCCTTGCGATTAAGCGATTTCTGATTTTCCATGATATCTATGACGGGATATGGACTGTCAGGATTAAACTCAAAACTGTTAGCCTCCGGCCAGCCGACAACATTGCGGGCAAATTCAATTACCGCACATTGTAATCCCAGACAAATACCAAAGAAAGGGATATTATTCTCGCGGGCATAACGAACCGTATTCAATTTACCTTCAATGCCCCGATCACCAAAACCGCCCGGGACCAATATACCGGTTACATCGGACAGATATTCTCCGGCATTGTTTGAATTAATTTTTTCTGTATTAACCCATTTTAATTTTACCCGCACATTATTTTCAAAACCGGCGTGAACAAAAGCCTCGATAATGCTCTTATATGCATCGGGCAAGGTGACATATTTACCACAGATGGCAATGGTTATTTCTTCTTGCTGAGTTTTAAATTGTTGAATGATTTCCTGCCAGTGCCTTAAATCCGGAGCAGCTCCATCGATCTTAAAATGATCGGCAACCAGTTGATCAAATCCCTGAAGGGCAAAGAGCAGCGGCACCTCATAAATGGTAGGAACATCGATGGCTTCTATAACCGCTTCTTTGCGCACATTGCAGAACAGGGCAATTTTTTCCTTAACCGATTTTAACAAGGACCGGTCACTGCGGCACAACAGGATATCAGGTTGAATACCGATTTCTCTTAAACGCATAACGGAGTGCTGAGTAGGTTTGGTTTTCAGTTCATCTACACCAGAAATAAATGGCACCAGTGTAAGATGTACATATACGGTATTTTCTCTACCCTCTTCCAGGCCAAATTGGCGGATCGCTTCCAGAAAGGGCAAACTTTCAATATCACCCACCGTCCCACCGATTTCCACAATCACCACATCAAATCCATTATCCTGGTTTACCATTCTGATACGACGCTTGATTTCATCCGTTATATGCGGTATAACCTGAACCGTCGATCCTAAAAAATCTCCCCGCCGTTCTTTTTCAATCACCTCATAATAAATCTGACCTGTGGTAGCATTATTAACCTTACCCATGTTTTGATCCAGGAACCGTTCATAATGACCTAAATCCATATCGGTTTCGGCACCATCATCGGTAACGTAGACTTCCCCATGCTGGTAGGGACTCATAGTCCCGGGATCAACATTCAGATAAGGATCAAGTTTTAACATAGTTACTTTGAGGCCACGGGTCTTTAACAGGAAACCCAGCGAGGCACAGGAAATGCCTTTACCCAGGCCTGAAACTACACCTCCCGTAATAAATACATATCTACAGCGTTTCATAATTACTTCATCCGCTTTACATTAATTGGAATCGACCTGTAATTTATTTAATTTAATAAAATTTTCCACCTGAAGTAAATCCTCCGGAGTGTCAACACAGAGCGAATTATATGCAGTCTGAACGGTTCTTATCTTAAAACCGTTCTCTAATACCCGTAATTGTTCAAGCCGTTCCGCCTGTTCAAGACTGCCCTGGGGTAAAGTAGAGAGTTGCAACAGAAAATCTCTTCGATATGTATAGATACCAATATGCTTGTAAAAGGTGTGCTGGTTGTACCATTGCTTAAGATCCGCTTCATCCCGTATGAAGGGAATGACCGCCCGTGAAAAATATAAAGCATTACCCTCTTTATCCAATACAACCCGCACCAGATTGGGATCAATCAATTCTTTAAAATTAGTAATTTTACTGACAGCGGTTGTCATTATAACATCATGATCAGAATAAGGTGTACAGACATCCATCAATAGATTCGGTTCAATCAGCGGTTCATCACCCTGTACATTTATATATACATCTGCATTTATTTTCCGGGCCAGAAAAGCAACGCGATCGGTACCTGAGTGGAGCTCTGCCGGAGTTAATTCTGCTTGACCGCCAAAATCGTGCACTGCTTGCAGGATACGGCGATCATCAGTGGCCACAATAACTTTTTCGAACAATTTCACCTGCGCTGCACGTTTGTAAACCCATTCGATCATTGGTGAGCCAGCAATACGCACCAATGGTTTTCCGGGAAAACGGGTAGATCCATAACGGGCAGGTATGACACATATGAATTTCATCCTACAAAAATAATAGTCTAAATCATCTGGTTCAAGGAGGAATTTAAAATATGTAATAGAAAAAATGATAAGTCTGACTTTCCTGATCAGAAGTCCCTTAGTACCTTAGTCCCTGAGTCCCTTAGCCCCTTTGGGCCTTTGTTCCTCTGTGCCTTTTTTTTATTCCTTGATCCCTGCTGTTTACTTTGTCTATTCTGACAGTCTGTACAACGGCCGTAAAGGTTATAACTATACTGCACTACCTCCATACCGTAAGCTGCCTGTAATTTTTGCTGAATTTTTCTTAAGCGGTCATCATAGAATTCAATTATTTTACCGCACTCCTGGCAGATGAAATGGTCATGTCTGGTTAATCCGGCTACTGGTTCATAAAAGGCGTGCTGAACAGGTGCATTAAAATTAATTTTCTTAATCAAGCCGCAATCAATCAATAAATCCAAGGTGCGGTAAATAGTAGCGCGTGAAATTTTTTTATTTTGGGTTTTAAGTTGTACCAGTAAAGCATCTGCTTCAAAGTGATTCTGCATCTTCATGATTTCATCGAGGATGGTAAAGCGTTCCGGCGTATTTCTCAGTTCCCGTTTTTTCAGGTAGTCATAAAATATTTTTTTTACTGCCCTCATATTATCGATATTGCGACTCAGTCTCAATAATAAATCAAAAAAATACTATTTAGTTTCCGTGGACATAGAATTAACCACTGCCCGGTTTAGCGAGACATCATCAAAAAAGTAAAGTTCGGGATTAACTTCCTGACCCTTGAAGTGTACTTCAAAATGCAAGTGCGGAGCGGTAGCCAATCCGGTCATGCCGACTAATCCAATCCGATCACCTCGTTTGACGCGCTGCCCGGGACGTACCAGGATTTGCTGCATATGACCATATTTGGTTTCAAATCCGTATAAATGGTCGAGAAAAACACAACGGCCATATCCACCATTATAACCGGCATATTTTACAATTCCATCGGCAGCGGCATAGATCGGTGTCCCAACTTTTGCTGAAAAATCTACTCCCGGATGATTACGGTAGCGTTTAAGAATAGGATGAAGACGCATTCCAAAATCCGATGTCACCCGCCCCTCTAATACCGGATGTAAGGCCGGCATGTGCCGCAAACTATCCTCTTTGGCATTGTAAGTAGCAATCAGATCATTATAACTCTGTAATTCAAGTTTTACTTCACGCTCAAGTTTATCTAATAAAACCATCTGCTCATTCGCTTTTTCCGCTACCCCTGCTTCGATCATGTTTTCAGAGACGTTGTAATTAAATTCTGCTCCTCCAATTCCTACATTACGGACATCTTTGTCCATCTCCTTAAGACCCATGATCATTCGGATTTCATCATCCCTGTTCTCCACCGTAGATAGTTGTCCGTCTAGCTTATCAACCTTAACAGCCATTTCATCCAGTTGTCTCTTCAGAAACCGGTTATTTCGTTCCAGCGTTTCTACTTTGGAATCGTAACGGAAATTAAGTAAAAAATCGATGGTATAATTACCGACCAGCAGAAAAAGAATTATAAATAAACCAACAACAATTAATATTTTTTTGCTAGTAATACTAAACTGTCTGAATTTGGTTTTGTCTTTAGTAACCAGAATTAAAGTCGTTTCATTCTTTAACAACATCAAGCCCCTTATCTAATACACTCCAGAAAACCATACAATTGCAGGTGGGTTACGTAAAACACTAAAAAGTATTTAAAAACACAGATTTTGTCAAGCATTATTTCGCTTCCTGCATTAAATATTTAAAGTAATGCTTTACACTATATTACATTTCGGTTTTGTTGCGCCGTTATTTTTACGATCCTTTATCTAAATATTTACATTTTTATTCTATTTTCGACATTAAATTCAAATAATTAGCATTTTTTTTGTTTTTTTCTAAATCATTCTTGGTCCTGATGCGATCTAATCACCAAAACAGTATAGATAACCATCTCTTGAGCCAATATATATTTTCCGATCGAAAACTATTGGCGTCGATTCGAAAGCACTGCTAATCCATTTGGCCAGCAATTTAAATTTTAACTCTGCATCATACTCAAAAAGATATAATCCGCCATAACCTGCTGCGATTAGTTTGCGACCTACAAAGATTGGTGTAGAAATCGAAGGATAAATTTCTTTTTTAAAAGCCAGACATGGTTGTGGATAAGATCCTTTGCCATTCGGCCCGGGAATTTTACCCTGGTCGTTATCAAGTTCCCTATAATTCACTACATAGAGATACCCATCAATGCCAGTAAAGGCACAAAGATTTTGATCAGTGGAAAATTTCGTTCGATCGTTAATTCCGGTAGAACCGATCACACCCCCTGCCCAACTCTCCAGCGTATCATTACCGGTTGGAAAAAACCACACCACCGCCTGTTTCGGATCCTGCCTGGGATCAAGTTTTAATACTCCACCATAACCAGCAATATATTGCTTTTCAACTGTGACCAGCAAACAACTATCCGCAGTCACAACCGGAGATCCGTCCAGATCGGCGCCGATATAATAATCCCAGTCGACTGTCCCGGTCTGCAGATTATAACCGTAGACATGCCCGGAGCCCGAAGTAAGATATACATGCTGGTTGAACACACAGGGCGAAGATTCAATCACCAGATTTCCCCCATGCCTGACGATATCCTGGCGATCGAAAAGTTGTATTTCCCTGTGTACCTGGGGTTGCAACAATCGATCGATTTCTGATACATCGGCTGGTGCCGGGTTAAAAATTACAAAAATACCATTTTCCAGACCGATATAGGCCGTATCACCTAAAACTACAGCAGAACCATCTACATCACGGCTATAACTTGCAGTTCGCTTGACATTCATACGCCAGATTTCTTTACCGGAAAAATAGGATATAGCCCGGTAACTGGGTATGTTCCTTAAATAAAATTCGTTGCCATACCCTAAACGACTACCCTGCAGAATCAGGACGCTTTCTTCCAGAGTACTGGCGTTTTTGTTTAGCCAGATTGTACCGGTCCCCTTGATCACATCATCAAAGACATATTGCCAGCGGACATCACCCTGCACTGCATCAATTTTTTTCAACTTATGATCAAAAGCACCTTGAATCAGAAACGGATGCCCATCCTCATATACCAACAAAGGTTGACCGGTCCAACCGCTGCCGGCCCATTCTTTTTCACCCAGTTTTTTCGATACGATTGTTTTACCTTTCCCCAGGTATCTTTTCCAGTGCACTCGCAATGCATCCGGAGCATCGTTGCCATAATAATTTCGCTGAGCATTACCAAGAAAAGTAGCAATTTTTACTTCAACCGTCTTAATTTTACTATTTGATAATTGATTAAAATCCTGGGCTAAAAGAAGTTGAAAGCAAAAAACAGATAGCAGAATACTGTACCCGTAACCCGGTCTACCACCCACCACAGGAATCCTCCCGTATTCAATAACGACAGTTGAGAGCGGAGTGTATATAAAAAAATGTGGAAGTGCCTGAATTAAAATAAAACCCCTCGACGAGAGGGGCTTTATCTGATTTTAGAGAACTACAATCTTAACCTAAATAATAGCGTAAAACTTTACTGCGCGAACTGTGACGCAGGCGACGCAGCGCTTTCTCTTTTATCTGGCGTACCCGTTCGCGAGTTAATTTGAATTTTACACCTATTTCTTCCAGAGTATGTGGCTTTTCACCATCCAATCCAAAATATAATTTCAGTATTTTGGCTTCACGGGCAGTCAAAGTATTCAGAATATGATTGACCTCTTCCTTTAATGATTCACCCATGACTTCCGAATCCGGTTCAGGATCTTGTTGATTTTGGATGATATCAATCAGCCGGCTATCACTGTTGCGCTGCAGGGGCGAATCCATCGAAACCGAACGGGTTGCCATCTTAATGGTATCAGATATATCCCCGCTTTCCACTTCTAGAACATTAGCAATCTCTTCAGGCGTCGGCTCACGTTCGAATTCCTGCTCCAGCATGCTGTATACTTTACCGATTTTAGTCAGGGTCCCCACCCGGTTTAATGGTAACCTTACTAAACGGGATTGTTCCGCAATAGCTTGCAGAATCGATTGTTTGATCCACCATACCGCATAGGAGATAAATTTAAATCCACGGGTTTCATCAAAACGATAAGCCGCCTTCATCAGGCCCAAATTACCTTCATTGATTAAATCTTCCAGTGATAACCCGTAATTCTGATAGGATTTCGCAACACTGACCACAAATCTAAGGTTGGCACTAACCAGACGTTTAAGAGAACGTTGATCGTTTTTCTTGATTTTTTTTGCCAACTCTATCTCTTCAGCCGGCGTTAATAACTGTACCTCACCAATCTCGCGTAAATAGTTTTCCAGGGATTGATTTTTACTTATAAAAAAATCACTCACTTAATTCACCTTGGTTAAGTTTAAATTCTATTCCCGATTAGCACATTCATTCGTTGACTGGAACCTGGTATCTGCGGATACTCCCAGGATCATATCTTCGATAAAGTACCATGATAAATTGCGTTTAAGATCAGAAAACCTTGGCCTGTTCGGCCAGGTAATTTCCAGTTTTATTCCTTACTGCCGACAAATGACATGGCAAACGCAACTTAACAATATAATATTTCACTAATTTAATAGAAAATCAACACAAAAGTTTAACAAATTTTGACTTTTTAAGGATTCTCTGTATTCCCTTGCCCCTTGGGTTCATCTTTTTTCATATTTTCCCATTTTATATTATATTCATCCAACTTTTTTTCCTCGACCTTGACTTTTTCCACTAATGCTTTAATTTCAGTACTATGACTTAAGTTGTTATCTTTATTTTCCTTTATCAATTGATATACTCTGCCTCCCAGTTCGACAAAATCTTTTTCAATCTCCCGCTTCACCGACATAATCTCTAATTTTAACCGTCCCATTTCTGTCAATTCTTCTGTCTTCTCGGTGATCGTTTTGATCCCTTGTTCTAAACCTTTTTTCAGATTTTCCCAAAGTGTTTTACCTTCCATGTTCAATACTCCTCTTTAATGTTGTTTCTGATACTTATTATGGAATGACCTCTCTTTTATATGACAATATAAGCTCAAATAAATAAAAAGTTACATCTAGCTCAATAAACTACTTTTAAAATTGTTTTGGTCTCAATCATTCAATAAACCTATTTCATTTTAAAAAAACACTTTTAGTTACCTTTTGAACCGAGCCAGCTGAAAGTACAATGTAATAAATCCCGCTTGCGACCACAGATCCATTCGCCATTGTT
>CAYSHN010000038.1:0-5873 GCA_964430815.1 uncultured Calditrichota bacterium
AGGGTCAGGACTCGACCAATTATTTTTACCTTGACTTAAATGACGAGATGTTTGTTCCGGACTATCTGGCTCCGCAATTACACGATAATACATTTCCGGTCGGCTTTGGTGACAGTGTGGAAAGAAATATTGTGGTTTATGCCACCAACAGTATGATTTACGGCTATGTCACGGAACAGTCAGGACCACCTTCGCAAAGTTATCAATTTATGGCCAGTTCAAATGGTATGGGTTATACCAGAGCTACATCTGATGCCGGCAACGGATATTTTGAATTACATGTACGGACCGGCAGTAGTTACTTTGTAGGGATAAATGAAGATCCGCAATGGGGCACACCTCTACCGGAAGGCTATGTAGTAGATGGCGGGAATTGGCAAGAATTTCAGGTAGGTGATACTGTGCGCTTTAATTTGGTACTTGCCTCGGCTGTAACTGATGAACAAAATATTGTTCCACATGAGATATATCTAAAACAAAATTATCCTAATCCATTCAATCCCAGCACCCGGATTGAGTATGGATTAGCCGACGCTGGACAGGTCAAATTAACGGTATATAATTTATTGGGACAGGTAATGACCGTTCTGGTCGATTCCCGGCAGAATGCAGGTATTCATAGAATTATCTGGCAGCCCACACAATTGGCTGCGGGAGTATACCTGTACCATCTGGAAACGGAAAAAATGCAGTTTACCAAGAAGTTGGTATTGTTGAAGTAAAATAACCCATCCTCCATCCCCTTCCCTTATCCCCTCGACTTTGCTCGGGGACCGGGGAAGGGGAGTAAGGGGATAAGTTATTTTAGAATCTGCGTCTTAAATCCTTTTGGTTCTTTTGAATATATTAAAAATTTCCCTTTTACTTCACCCTGTTTCAAATCCGCTGCCGCTTCATATTGCACCACGGCAACCTGGTAATTTCCTGAATCTATACTGATGGTAAGGTTACTGGGAGTATAATCCTTGTTTTTTGGTTTGGTTTTAAAAAAAATTTCAATCGTATTCTCCCCCTCTTTCAGGCAGAATAAATCTTTATATTGTGGAGAGGCATCTTCTATTTCTGGTGCATTGGCCAGAAAGAGACGTACACTTTGCGATTGCCCTCCGGTTATTTTTTTCAGCTGGACATCATTGATTTTAATTGTCAGTTCACGGTCATAAGCCATGGTATTAAGCACGGCGTCGAATTCTTGGGCCATCGCAACCTCCTGAGTGATTACAATTGCGATTAAAGTTATTAAATAATACAAAATCCAAGGTTCATTAGTATCAAGTGGACTAAGTTTGTGTTTAGTCATCTACTGGATCCTCCAGTGTTATTTAATAGATTTGTAAGAGCTGATCTAATTTAGATGTAACATCATGTAATAAAGTAAACTGCATCAACTCCATCCGATGCCTGGCAATATTTGGCAATCCACGCAGGTAACCAGCATAGTGCTTACGCATTTCAATTACCCCTTTTGGTTCTCCTTTATATTCAATACTGTACAGGAGATGTTCCTTTAAAATCTGGATTTTTTCAGCTAAGGCTGGTTCAGAACTTACTTTACCACTACTCAGGAATTCTTTCGACTGTTTAAAGATCCAGGGATTATGCACGGCACCGCGACCAATCATGACGGCATCACAGCCGGTTTCATCAAACATCTGTTTGACCTGCTGTGGGGTAGTCACATCGCCATTACCGATTACCGGTATATGTACCACCTCTTTAACCTTTCTGATCCATTGCCAGTCGGCATTGCCTTTATACCCCTGCGCCCGGGTACGGGCATGAATGGCGATCGCAGCAATACCCACTGACTCCATCTGGCGGGCAACCTCTTCGATGACAATGGAATCGGTATCCCAACCCAGACGGGTCTTAGCCGTGACCGGCAGGGTAGCATGTCTAACCACTTCAGCACAAATTTGGATCATCAGCGGGATATCTTTTAATAAACCGGCTCCTGCTCCCTTACAGGCAACCTTTTTTACCGGACAGCCGAAATTAATGTCGATAAAATCGGGACCCTTTTCTGCAGCCAGCTGTGCAGCTTTGATCATTGCTTCCACCCGGTTACCATAAATCTGAATACCGATAGGATGTTCTTCAGGATGAATCATCATTTTCTGGAATGATTTCCAGGCTTCCCTGATCAGCGCTTCGGAACTGACGAATTCAGAATAGACCACATCGACACCCAGTTTTTTACAGATCATGCGGAAAGGATAGTCGGTCACATCCTCCATTGGCGCCAGGAAAATACCCTGGCTTATTTCAAGATTTCCGAGTTTCATTTTTGAATATCCTGCTCTTCTCTATAAACGAGCGAAAGCTATTCAAGAGATGGTGGTAACTTTAGTAGAGCAGGAATGCTTGATCGTCCCGATTTAATTTGAACTGGAACATCATTCTGCAGTGAATACATTTTTTTTACGAATCCCATACCAATGAATTTTTTAGAAAAAGGATTGTAAGTATAACTGGTGAGTGTACCGATTATTTCCTGGTCGAGATAAATTGACAGCGGCGGTTGTTTGCGGATCTTTGGATCAAATTCCAGGCACATCAAAGACTTTTGTACTTTATCATAACTATCCAACCGGGAAATTACCTCCTGGCCGGTATAGCAACCCTTACTGAAACTGATTGCATATTGTAGTCGAACTTCCAGTGGATTGTACTCTTCAGTCAGTTCAAACCCGGCTTGTGGAATTCCGTCATGCACACGCAAAACCTGGTAGGCTCGTTCACCGATCATCCGGCCACGATTTTTCTTTAATTGGCGGACCAATTCGGGATAAATGATATCCGCATCACTGGCTAGCGCCAATAGATCATAAGCTGGTAATTGCTGTTGAAAATTTTTATACGCAGATACATTCTTTCCTTTCAGGCTGAACCAGATATTTTCATCTGCTGCGGTAATATCAGTATGAGCTAATTTTATAATAAAATCCAGTGCCGCTGGTCCGAAAACTTTTAACCATAGATATTCTGTGGTTGAGTTGTGCAGCTGGACATCCTCCATAATAATGAAGCGGTTAATCCAATGTATGAGCGGTTGGGGATCATAAAAAGAACTGATTAACAATAAATCCGGACCAAGATTGATAATCCGGCACAAGTCGATGATCCTGCCTTTAGGGGTGATGAATATAGTATCACCAACGGGAGCAAGAGACAGTGGGCTCAGATCGTTGGTTGAAATGCGTTGTAGCAGATCCAGCATATCCCGACCACGGACCTTTATCTTACCCAGATAAGTACGGTCTATCATGGCCAGATTGTTAAAACCGGCACGCACTTCCGAAAGATAATTTCCATAATCTTTGGGAATCAACCAACCCTGCAGTCTGGTGAATCGAGCACCGGACTTTTTATGAAAGTTGTGCAGGATTAATTTCTGTGCTGCGGATTTGGATTTAGTCAAAAAGGTTCCTTATAATCGAAAATCGGGATTATAATTTTCCAGGTGCTCACCCACACGTTTCAAGAATATCGAACCCAGTTCACCATCGACCAGTCGATGATCAAAGGTCAAAGAAAGATACATTATTGGCCGGATGGCGATGGCATCATGCACAACTATAGCCCGCTTTTTCAGTACCCCGATCCCCAGAATTGCTACTTGAGGTTGATTGATCAACGGGAAACCAATACTTGTTCCGTAAAGTCCGAAGTTAGAGATGGAGAAAGTTCCACCACTTACTTCATCCGGTTTAAGTTTTCGACCGCGGGCGCGTATGGCCAAATCCTGAATAGCCCGGGCAAATCCAACCAGGTTTAAACTATCGGCATGCTTGATCACCGGAACAATTAATCCCTGTTCGGTAGCAACGGCGATACCCAGATTAACAAAATGTTTGATCTGGATATTGTCCTCAACGATGGATGAATTAACCAGAGGATATTCCTTGAGTGCCCGGGTACTCGCTTCACTGATAAAAGGCATATATGTTAAATTGAACCCTTCTTTTTGCTGGAAAGAAATTTTGTTTTTTTCTTTGATGGCTACTACATTGCTCATATCAACTTCAATAAATATGCCAACATGGGGTGAAGTATGGACAGTTAACACCATGTGTTCGGCAATTTTTTTACGAATGTGATCCATGGGAACAATCTCAACTCCATCTATGAGTGCCCCCACCGGCGCGGTTACTGTTGCATGAACCGGTATGACCGGTCTGGCAATTGGTGCTACAATTTTTTTCTTTTCTATAAATTCCAGTATGTCTTTTTTGGTCACCCGCCCGCTGATTCCTGTACCGGTGATGGATTCCAGTTCTGTCGGGGAAACGCCTTCGCTGCGGGCAATATTCAGAACCACAGGAGAATAAAAACGGCTGCTTTTTGTCTTTTCAACAGCTTTTTCAGGAGATACTGCCACAGGTAAAGTAACTGCTTCCGCTTTTGGTATTTCGGGAACTTCTTTGGCAGCAACCTGTTTCGGACTGCCCGTTGTGGTCGCCATTGTTTCGCTATCAATCCGGGCAATCACCTTTCCTACAGCAACCGTTTCCCCCTCCTTGGCCAGTATCTCTGCAATTTTTCCAGCAATTGGTGTAGGAATTTCAGAATCAACTTTATCGGTACTTATTTCCAGGATAATCTCATCTTTTTTAACGATATCACCGGCTTTTTTTAACCATTTGACAATGGTTCCTTCGGTAATACTCTCTCCCATTTTGGGCATAACCATATCATGTTTCATTTGGACCTCTTATCCTTAATTACAGAAGATTGAAGTTTGGATAATCTAATACAGAAATCACTTAGATAACAAGTATATTTCTAGTCTAATATGACAGTAATTGTTGCAAGGCAGTCACGATATCTGCAGTCTGCGGTAGAATCGTATTTTCCAAAACCGGACTGAATCCAATTGGTGTATCCTTGCCGGCCAAACGCTTAACTGGTGCATCAAGATGTTCAAAGGAATATTCAGCAATTTGTGCTGTGATTTCCGCCCCAAAACCCTGAAATAGACTATCTTCGTGAGCAACTAAAACCTTATTGGTTTTTTTTATGGAATTCTGGATTGTCTCCAAATCCAGAGGAACAATTGTACGGATATCAATAACTTCGATGTCCAAACCTTGCTGTTTTAATATTTTTGCCGCTTCGATCGATTTTTGCACCAGAGCTCCATAGGTTACCACCGTTGCGTCTTTTCCTTTTTGGCGGATTTTTGCTTTTCCAAAGGGCAGTAGGTAATTCTCATCTGGTTCCGGGGCGGCAGCATAACTTTGCCGGTAAAGTCCCTTGTGTTCCAGAAATAATACCGGGTCCTCACTACGAATGGCATATTTTAATAATCCTTTAGCTTCATCAGCCATAGATGGATAAACGATTTTTAGTCCTGGCATATGACTGAAAAAGCCTTCGATATTTTGTGAATGACACAAACCGCCGTGAATATATCCTCCTACCGGGACCCGAATTACCACCGGGCAGGACCAGCTATTATTACTGCGCCAACGAATGGTGGTCAGTTCGTTACGGATTTGCATCATGGCTGTCCAGATATAATCCCCGAATTGAATCTCGATAACAGGTTTAAGTCCGCGCACAGCCATACCGATTGCTACGCCTACAATACTGGATTCGGCCAGTGGAGCATTAAAACAGCGCAGTGATCCGAATTTTGTAGAGAGCCCACTGGTGGCAGTAAAAACTCCCCCCTTGCCATCCGCAACATCCTGCCCGAAAATAAACATCTGTTTGTTCCTTGACATTTCTTCTTTAAGGGCATGATTTATTGCATCGACCAGGACGATATTCTCGGAAAAGGTAACCGATTGGGGATCGGGGGCTGTATTTTTTTTGGAATCCGGACTAAATATAAAATATGTAACTGTTTCTTTCTGTGGAAGTGGCGT
>CAYSHN010000038.1:5883-14565 GCA_964430815.1 uncultured Calditrichota bacterium
AGTGGCAGTTGTTCTGCCTCTTCGGCCACCTGGTCGATTTCCTTTTTTAGCGCTGATCGAATGTTTTCTAAATCTTGGTCACTGAGCATTTTTTGTTGGATTAACCATGTTTCCAGTTTGGGAATAGGGTCCAATAAACGATCTTGCTTGATTTCCTGTTCGCTGCGGTATTTTTTGTCAGCATCGGAACTGGAGTGGGATAACAGGCGGACTGTATTGGCTTCGATTAATGCGGGGCCCCGGCCACTGCGAACCAGTGTCACAGCCTGTTGTGCGATACGATATGATTCGATTAGATCAGTTCCATCGACCATGAAACGGTTTAAACCGGTATATCCAGAGGTTAAATGGTGGACTGAACCACCGGTGATTTGTGTTGCCACCGGTACAGAGATGGCGTATTTATTATTTTGAATAACGAATATTACCGGAAGCATATCTCGTGTAGCCCAGTTCAAAGCTTCATAAAAATCTCCCTGGGCAGTAGTCCCTTCCCCGGACGAGACATATATTATTTCTTTCTTATTTTCCCGCTGGGCGCCTAGTGCGCAACCAACCGCCTGTAGAAATTGTGTACCGGTAGGACTCGATTGAGTAATAATGCGCAAAGGACGATGGCCATAATGGTGGGGCATCTGTCGTCCTCCCGAACTGGGATCATCAGCCCGGCCTAAAAAATTAAGCAATACTTCCTTAGGGGTAACGCCGTATTGCAGTACGAAGGCCAGATCACGGTAATAAGGATAAACCCAATCGGAACCGGGTTTTAATGAAAAAGCTACGGCAGTCTGGATCGCTTCATGTCCGGAACCACCGATATGGATAGAACTCTTACCCTGTTTTACCAAAATTAACATCTTCTCATCCAGGTAACGGGCCCGGAGCATGTTATGATATAGTATGATTAAGTCAGGTTTGCTTAAGGGTCTAGCCGTTGAAACTTTTTTGATTTTCGGAGTCATTGTTGATTGACTTTATCGCGCTTTTTTCTGGTTTTCTTTTTGCTGCTGATTAATATAAATGGCACAGTGCATTACCAACAGGTCTTTGAAATGAGCCACGGGATCAAAATCACCATTTATACGTACCTTACAAGCATTACTGGATTTTTTACCCTGGGGACAAACATTATCACTGAATAATGGACACATCTGTTGTTTTTTGTGGACCATGGTCAATCCCTTTAAATTGGATATCTGATCTTTATTCTTCTTTAGCTATGTTAATCTGCTCAGTCATTTTAATAATTTTGTCATCCGGTACAGGCAGCAGGGAAACCTTGAAAATCTCGGCAAAATTTGCACATACTCTGCTTGAAACATCATTTAGATCAATGATATTTCCGATTTGTTCAAAAATAGATGTTACACCTTTCCCGCTGATTCCACAAGGAATTATATGCTTAAAGTAATTGAGGTCTGTTGACACATTTAAGGCAAAACCATGCATGGTTACCCAGCGTGTAATTTTAACTCCGATCGCACAAGTCTTTTTATTTCCGCTCCAGACACCGGTTAAATTCTTGATCCGCTTTGCCGGAAGTTTAAACTCAGCCAGAGTATGAATAATGACTTCTTCCAGGTTTCGCAGATACCAGTGAATATCTGGTTTGAAGTCGAGGAGATTTAAGACCGGATAACCTACCAACTGACCCGGGCCATGGAAGGTAATATCACCACCTCTGTCGACATGGAATAAATCTATTCCCTGTTGACGCAGGTAAACTTCACTAGCCAATAAATGAGCAGGATTACTTTTTTGACCAATGGTTATAACCGGGTAATGTTCGGTCAGGACCAGATAATTATCTGCCTGTTCCCTGGTTACCTGTTGAAACAGATTTTGTTGCAGTTTCCAGATATGATTGTATCTTGATATTCCGGTTCGTATTAATTGAACTTGCTTCAAAATAGCACTTTGTACTAAATAATACCGGGTTTAGATATGAATAGCTTCCCCTGATGAATCACCGGCTGCTTCCATGATCATTTCAGCCAGGGTAGGATGTGCGTGTATATTCCTGTGCAATTCGACGGCTGTGCTTTCCATGGATTTAGCCAGACCAAGTTCAGCAATAAGTTCGGTGGCATCTGCGCCGATGATATGAGCCCCCAGCAATTCACCATATTTTTTATCAAAAATCAGTTTCACCAGACCTTCCCGTTCACCGATTGCTCTGGCCTTGCCTGAGGCGCTATACGGAAACCGGCCAATGCTGAGCTCATATCCCATTGATCTGGCTTTGTCTTCGTTCAAACCAATACTGGCTACCTGCGGTTGACAGTAAGTACAACCGGGTACGTTATTATAATTGAGTGGTTGAGTCGGAATCCCAGCTATTTTTTCCACACAAATGATACCTTCGTGAGAGGCAACATGAGCCAGCAGAGGAGGGCCGATAATATCACCGATTGCATAAATACCCGGCAAGCTGGTCTCGTACCATTGATTGACTTTAATAAATCCACGGTCAACTTTTATTCCCTGTTCTTCCAATCCGAGATTTTCAGTATTACCCTGAATTCCAATAGCTATCAAGGCCAATTCAGCTTTGACAATTTCTTTTTTACCTTCTTTTGAAAAAGTGACTTCTACACCGTCTTTAACATTTTTTAAATTCTCGACTTTTGCTGAGGTGTGAATTTCAATTTTATTCTTTTTAAAAATTTTAGCCAGAATGGCGGTGATTTCCTTATCCTCAATCGGCAGAATCGAGTCCAGCATCTCTAGGATGGTTACCTGCGTTCCCAGTTCGTTATAAAAATAAGCAAATTCAATTCCAATAGCTCCGGCACCAATAATGACCATCGATTTAGGCTGTTTATCAAGAGACATCGCTTTGCGATAATCGATGACAGTCTGACCATTGATTTCAACTCCAGGAATAGTACGGGGACGTCCACCTGTGGCAATAAGTATATTTTGGCATGTCAGTGAGGATTTTTTACCATCTTTAGGCTGGACTTCGATGGTCGAGCGGTTTAATATTCTGGCTCTACCATAAACGGCATCAATTTTATTCTTCTTCATTAAGAATTCGACCCCTTTTGAATTCAGGTCGGCTACTTTTCGGCTGCGCTGGATAATTTTACTAAAATCAAAAGAGATCTTTTCTGCCTGAATTCCAAATTCATCTGCATGTCGTAATAAAGCATAGGTTTCAGCACTTTTCAATAATGCTTTAGTTGGAATACAACCCCAGTTTAAACAGATACCTCCCAACTTATCTTCTTCGATCAACACGGTTTTTAGTTTTAATTGTGATGCCCGGATTGCTGCCACATATCCACCTGGTCCGGATCCAATCACTGCTAAATCGTATCTTTGTTCCATCATACCCCCTGCCTGATTAGAATGATTAGCACTAGAAGAAATATTGCGTTAAATTTAATTCTCTTTAAATAAAAGTCAAGTTAGTTTGAAATTGGGAGCGGGACCTTGGAGCAGCAGAGTATTTTCCGGGGTTGGCTGTTGCTTAACAGTGAACAGTTACCATGAATGATTTTTTTGATATTTTGCGTCAAGCCCGGGCTGCGCTTTCGGTTAAGGATTATGAAACTTCGCGCGCTCTGTATATTCAGGCTCAAAAACTGACTGATGATCAAGCAAATCAAGCTATGATTTGGGCTGAACTGAGTTGGGTATATTATTATCAGCATAATTATCAGGGAGCTGTTGAATCTGCTGCTCAGGTATTGGAATGTAATCCTGATTACCTGGCCAGAGAGGATATAAGCCGTTTACTCGGTTATGCTTATCTTGGCCTTAAAAACAATACCCTGGCTGAGAAATATCTGCAGCAATCACTGGAATATGATTCGAAATCGGATAAACAACAGTATGTAAAATATGAATTAGGTAAAATTCTATTTATCCAGGGCAGTTATGACCTGGCTTATCCCTATTTTGTAGATATTACTCAACATTTTAAAAATGCTAGGTTTGAGTATTATCTATCCGTTTTATTTTATCTTGGTTTTATTCATTATTATTTGAAAAATTATACCAAAGCCAGAGAAAATTTTGAACAGATCCTGACTCAACAATGTTCAACTGAAAGACAAAGTTCCGCGTATTATGGTCTGGCCTTCCTGGAATTTAATGAGAGAAACTACTTGAATGTGATCGGTTTATGTGAAAAAATTATAAGTTTGGATCGGAACTTTTTTGATAAAGAGACAGTTGGATTCCTCACGGCAGCATCCTATTACTATTTAGGCCGTAATGATATATTTGTGGAGTATTATAAACAGATGACTAAATCTTATCCACAGGGACGCTATCAGGAAGAATTAAATAAGATGAGTAAGGCCAATCCAACTACCGATCGATCCCAAGCGCAGGAACAATCCTAACTTCTCAGTATGATATAAAGGATGCTCGATAATCTCAAACGAATACTGATCCAATCTAGCCCGTTCGCGGATTTTAAACTACCCTCTGCTGCAGGTCGAGATGTACATATCTCCGGACTTAAAGGGTCCTTACCGGCTGTATTTTTGACTTATCTGGTAGAAAAGTATGAACGGTCAGTTTTATATCTGGCAGACGACGCCGACAGTGCCGAATGCCTGCGCGACGATCTGGAATTATTACAAGGTGCTGCGCAGGTATCCTTTTTCCCGGCAGCGGAAATCATCTCCTATGAAGAACATGATTCCAATCCAAGTTTATTACGGTTACGATGGGAAACCTTGCGCAATATCATCTCAGCAAAAAACGGGATCGTAGTTGCCACCTTAAAGGGCATCCTGCAAAAAGTTCCAGATCCTGCTCTGCTTCTTGACCACTGCCTGCTGTTATCAAAAAATCATATTGTTGATTTTAATGGTTTGATCAATCAATTGCTGCGAGGCGGCTATGAAAGGGTCGAATTCGTAGAAAGTGTAGGACATTTTAGTGTCCGCGGTGGAATTGTTGATATTTATCCCTGGACTCAGGATGATGCGGTAAGAGTGGAATTTTTTGGTAATACTATTGAGTCAATCCGGACTTTTAATGTAATTACGCAACGATCAATTGAAGAAATCGACCAGACTGAAGTGATTCCCAATTTAACTCTTGATTCGCCTGATTGCAGTTTAATAGAATATCTGCAAAAAAATACAATTATCGTATATGAAGATTTGGAGATTATCAGGGCACAGGCCCGGGATTTTTTTATCGAAGCTCAATCCCGTTATCAGGATCAGAAAACACAGAAACAACTCGTGGATCCTCCCGAACAGCATTATCTGGTATGGGCAGCATTAGAGGAAAAATTATCTACGCTGCTGACGTTACGTTTGGATCTGGTGGCGCCCCGGAATATGTCCAGTTATATTTTTGAAAGTACGTTACCACCTTCTTTTGCCGGGCATCTTAATCGTTTGTTCGCCTATCTCAGGAAGATTTATTTAGAAAAACAATTGGTTTATATTCAGTGTGAGTCTAACACCCAGTCTGAACGCTTCAAGGAAATACTGGAAGAGGAAGAGCTAGAACGCACTGCGGTGGTCATCACCGGGTCCTTTCATTCCGGATTTATCTTCCCAGCCGGAGCCGGCGGAGGTCTGCAAATACTGACGGATCATGAAATTTTTGGGCGATTTAAGCGCAGGCGGACTTACCGGCGTTTCAAAAATGGCGAATATTTGCGAAGTTTAAATTCGCTAAATCTTTATGATTATGTGGTACACATCGATTACGGTATCGGCCAGTATAGGGGAGTCATCATGCTTGAAACTGGCCAGACCAAACGGGAGTGTCTGCGCATTCAATATGCCGATGAGGATTTCTTATATGTAAGTGTCGATCGATTAAATCGGGTACAAAAATATTCCGGCGAAGAAGGTGCCGCTCCCCAGTTAACCAAATTGGGTAGCGGAGAATGGGAACGGATCAAAATACGAACCAGGGAATCGATTGAAAAAATTGCAGCAGAACTTATCCAGTTACAGGTTGCCCGTCAGACCATGCCGGCTTTTGCCTATGCAACCGATACTCATTGGCAGAAGGAACTGGAAGCCTCATTTCCCTATGAGGAAACGGAGGATCAATTACGGGCAATTATAGATGTGAAACGTGACCTGGAGTCTGATTCACCTATGGACCGTCTGTTATGTGGCGATGTCGGTTACGGTAAAACGGAAGTTGCACTGCGTTCTGCCTTCAAGGTAAATATGGATGGTAAGCAGGTAGCCATTCTTGTTCCTACCACCATCCTGGCTTATCAGCATTTTCAGACTTTTAAAGATAGGCTGAATGAGTTCCCTGTTCATATTGAGATGCTGTCGCGTTTTCGCTCCAACAGGGAACAAAAACAAATATTATCCCGTCTTACTGCAGGGGAAATTGATATCATAATCGGTACCCATCGCCTGCTGTCCGCAGATGTGAAATTTAAGGATCTTGGGTTACTGGTCATTGATGAAGAACAACGCTTTGGAGTTAAGCATAAAGAGTACTTGAAAAAATTAAGAGCTAGTGTGGACATTTTAACAATGACCGCCACACCAATTCCGAGGACATTACACTTGTCATTAATGGGAGCAAGGGATTTATCGCACATTGAAACCCCTCCGCGCAATCGTTTACCGGTCATAACGGAATTAATGGAATGGGATGATGAGCAGATTCGTAGGGCTATAAAAAGAGAAATGCAACGACAGGGTCAGGTATATTTTGTTCATAATCGGGTAGAAACAATTGAAGGAATCTGTGCAGTGCTGCAACAGATTGTCCCTGAAGCACGGTTCGCGATTGCTCATGGTCAACTTCCCGAAAAAAAACTGGAACAAGTTATGCTTGATTACATTAATAAAGGGTATGATGTGCTGGTCTCCACCATGATCATTGAAAATGGCCTGGATATACCCAATGTGAACACGGTTATCATTAATCGCGCTGATAAATTTGGTCTGGCTCAACTTTACCAATTACGCGGTAGAGTGGGCCGCTCTTCAGAACAGGCTTATGCCTATTTATTGATTCCGCCGGTGGCGAAATTGACCACGCTGGCCCAGAAAAGATTAAAAGCGATACAGTATTTCACCGAGCTGGGATCAGGATTCAGGTTAGCCTTACGCGATATGGAAATCCGCGGGATAGGAAACATTCTGGGCAAAGAGCAGAGTGGGAATATTCAAGCGGTCGGTTTTGATTTATATTGCCGCATCCTGGAGAGCGCGGTTAAAAAAATTAAATCGTCAGTCGACGAGACAGCACTGGCAGGATTCAGTAATCATGATTCGGATCCTAAACTGGATGTCGATTTTGATCTGGTAATTCCCGCTGATTATATCAGCAGTGAGCAGGAACGTATTGCCTTGTATCACAAAATGGTGAATTATCATTCGAGTGCTGATCTTGAGAAAATAACAATTGAACTTATCGATCGTTTTGGACCTGTGCCGACTGCGGTGAATAATTTGATTCAGGCGATTCAAATGAAAATCTTAGCCAGTGAGATATATGCAGCTCATGTGATTTGGAAAAAGAATATGTTGATTATGAATTTTACCGAACCAGGAAACAATGACCCGCTTTTCATAAATAAAATAGTGACTAATTTGATGAATCAGAAAAAAACTCGTGTACAATTTCTTAAACAAAAACAAGGTCTGGGTATCCAGCTCCATTTATTGGGCGATACGAAAGAAGAACAGGTTAACTTTGCCAGAAATATCTTGAAAGATTTAATTTAGCAGTATAAATTCTAAATTCGTATATTTTCTAACTGATTAAAAAGGAGATAGTTTATGAAGAAATTATTGAGCATACTAGTACCGGTGGTGCTACTTGCCTTGTTTCTCGCTTATTGTGGACCGAAAGAGGAAATCGTGGCCACAGTCGGTAATTTAAATATTACAAAATCGCAATTTGTAAAAGAAATGGCCAGAAAATATGGGGAAAAACCGAATTATCAGGATGTGGATCTAGAGCGCAAGAAAACCGATCTGAACACGATGATTAAACGCAAATTGAAACTGCTGGAAGCATATGCGACTAATCTGGACGATGATGAAGTGATAGAAACTAGTATCGATTTGTACCGTAAACGGATTATCGCTAATAAATATTATGAACGGGTCATCGTTGAGAAACTTGTCCCGCAAAAGGAAATTGATGAATATTTACAGCGGCAAGGGGTAGAAATGAAAACTACCCAAATCCTGATTGGATTTAAAGGTTCAAATGCGACCATAGAACGTTCTCGTGAGGAAGCGAAATTATTAGCAGGCCAGGTCGTTCAACAGGCTAAAAGCGGAGCTGATTTTACAGAACTGGTTATGAAATATTCCGACGAACCAGGGAAAGATAAAACCAAAGGTGGAACACAGTATTTTAAATGGGGAGAAAGGCTGGGCCCCTATCAGGAATCAACCTGGAATTTAAAAATAGGTGAGATCTCTGATCCGGTAGAAACGAAATATGGATATTTCATTATTCGTTTGGACGATCGCCGGGATATTCCAAACTATAAATCTGATATGTCTAAGGAAAATATTTCGCGTATAAGGCGCACATTATTCCAGGCTAAGGGGGATTCGGGTAATATAGTCGCCAATAAGCAATTGGTTGACTTAAAGGAGAAATACCGCGTAGTGATTGATACCGTCGGTATTAAAGAGATGGCGGCATTATTGACTGATAAGATAAAAAATGAGGTGGTGACTGTCGAAAGTTTCAGCCCGCAGCAAA
>CAYSHN010000039.1:0-13168 GCA_964430815.1 uncultured Calditrichota bacterium
AAGATATCACGGTTATCAATTATTACTTCCCCGGTCGTAGGTTTATCCAGTCCGCCGATTAAATGCAAAAGAGTACTTTTACCAACACCAGAAGGTCCGATAATAACCGCCACTTCTCCATGGTTTATTTCCAGATCGATCCCCTTTAGTACCTTTACTTCTTGCGGACCGTTGGTATACGTCTTGCACAGTTGCCGGGTAATTAATAATTTACTCATATCTTATTGCTTCCACCGGATAAAGACGTGAGGCCTTATAGGCCGGATATACTGAAGCCAGGAAACATAATATCAAACCGATACCCGATACAGCCACAAAATCAAACAGATTTAATTGCATCGGCAGAGCGTCGATGATATATACATCCGCTGGCAGGGAGATAACTTTGTAGGTCATTTGAATATACCCGATCAGATAACTCAGAATACTTCCCAAGCCTGTGCCTATAATTCCAACGATGATACCTTCATACATAAAAATTTTCATAATACTTTTGGAGGTCGCACCCATACTCTTTAAAATTCCGATCTCTTTTGTTTTCTCCATCACAATCATGATCAGGGAACTGATAATATTGAACGCGGCGACCATGATGATCAAACTCAGGATCACGAAAGCTCCCCATTTTTCGATGGTCATCCAGCTGAACAGGGATTTATTTAATTCAAACCAGGTATTGGTAACAAACGGATATCCTAGCTTGTCTTCGATTTCCTTAGCTACCTCATCTGCTGCTTCATAATCATCGATCTTGATTTCAATCCAGGATACTCCTCCTGGCATATTATACAACTTCTGTGCCGATTCAAGAGAAATAAACGAAAACATACGATCATATTCGTAATATCCCAGTTCAACGATTCCAGCCACATAGAATTGCATGACCCGCGGTTGACTGAAAATACCCCCTTCCTTGGGTAGGGTGAAAAGTGTTACAATATCATCGGTATTAAGAGTTAATAACCGGTCGGCCAGATAACGGCCTAAAACTATTCCGGGTAACTTATGTCCCTGAATTTCTTTCTCTCCAAAATCCAGTGTTCCATGAATGATCTTGCTTTTAATATCCAATACTTTGTCCGCTGAGGCCAGATCGACAGCCTTGACGATCGTCGGATGTTGAGTGCTGCTGGATTTGATCATACTTTCTTCATAAATCGTCGGGGCCGCACCCACCA
The DNA here is from genome assembly GCA_964430815.1 of uncultured Calditrichota bacterium. Classification (GTDB taxonomy): domain Bacteria; phylum Calditrichota; class Calditrichia; order JAJRVZ01; family JAJRVZ01; genus CAVZSQ01. The sequence continues at coordinate 1,179 of CAYSHN010000039.1, forward strand.
CCCGTGGATTTTTTCGGACCACCTCTAACAGTTTTTCGGTTTCAGTGATGGTTTCACTAAAATATTTACGTAAACGGATGTGCGCATCCGCATCGATTAGTTTGGATCGCACTTCCGCTTCGAATCCGTTCATTACCGAAAGAACCAGAATTAAAGCGGTCACCCCAATGGTCACCCCGCCTATGGAAACATATGTAATTATAGAGATAAAACCTGTTCGTCGTTTAGCTCGGAAATATTTTCTGGCAATAAAGGATTCGAATGACATTAATACCACCTTCTATTCGGACCGCATTTGGGGGAAAAATATGACATCGCGAATGCTGGCGGAATTAGTCAGTAGAATGGCCAAACGGTCAATACCGATCCCCAGACCGGTCGTCGGCGGCATACCATACTCCAGGGCGCGCAGAAAATCCTCGTCCAGAACCTGGGCTTCCTCATCCCCCCGCTCGCGTAATTTCATTTGTTCCATAAAACGCTCCCGTTGATCGAAGGGATCGTTTAATTCGCTGAAAGCATTGGCGATCTCTTTACCACAAATGATCGGTTCAAACCGTTCGACCAGTTGTGGATTATCCCGGTGCTTCTTAGCCAGTGGTGACATCGCTACCGGATAATCCATTATAAAAGTTGGCTGGATTAATTTGGGTTCCACACAGGCGCTGAAGATTTCATCAATGAGTTTACCATAACCCATGGACGGATCCTCCTTAATCTCCAGGCGACGAGCGGTCTTACGTAACTCATCTTCATTCAGATTGCTAAGATCCAGATCTGCATATTTTTTTATGGCTTCAAAGATAGTCAAACGCTGCCAGGGGGGTGTCAGATCAACCTCATACTCCTGATAAGTAAATTTGTAACTTCCTATTACTTCCCTGGCCACATGACCGATCAATTCTTCTACAAAGGCCATCATCCATTTATAATCCTGGTAGGCCACATATAATTCGAGCATAGTAAATTCTGGATTATGGAACCGGTCCATGCCTTCATTCCTGAAATCCTTGGCAAATTCGTACACCCGGTCAAATCCACCGACGATCAGCCGTTTAAGATACAACTCATTAGCAATACGCAGATACAGATCAATATCCAGTGTGTTATGATGCGTAATAAATGGACGGGCTGTAGCTCCGCCATAAATGGGTTGCAGGATCGGTGTTTCCACTTCGACAAAATTACGTGTATTTAAAAAAGAGCGCATTGCAGTAATGATTCTGGTCCGTTTGATAAAAACTTCTTTAACTTCCGGATTGACGATTAGATCCACATAACGCTGCCGGTAGCGGGTCTCAATATCCACGAACTGATCATACACTACCCGCTCATTCTCTTCTATTTTTTCTTTCACCACCGGTAAAGGGCGTACCGATTTGGCCAACAATTTGAAAGTTTCAATATAGACCGATATTTCGCCGGTTTTAGTTTTGAACACTTCCCCCCTGAGCCCGATGATATCACCAATATCCAGCAATTTGAACAGGTTAAAGTTCTCCTCCCCTACCTTGTCAGACTTCAAATATATTTGAATTTTTCCGTTCTGATCCTGCAGGTGAGCAAAAGCTGCTTTGCCCATCAGCCGTATGGACATAATTCTACCAGAAACAGCAACCATTTGATGCTCGAATTTTTCAAAACTCGTCTTGATTTCATCTGAAAAATGAGTTTTTTCAAAACTATGCGGATAAGGATCGACTCCCATTTCTTTAATCTTATTTAATTTTTCGCGGCGCATCAGCATGAGTTGATTCAGTTCTTCCACGGCGTTCTCCTGTCGTTCATACAGCGGTATGAACAGGTTCTAATTTGTTGATTGAATTAAATAGGCTTTAATAAATTCGTATAAATTACCATCCATCACGGCTTGAATATTACTGGTTTCAAAACCTGTACGATGATCCTTAACCATATTATAGGGATGAAAAACATAAGAACGGATTTGATGCCCCCAGGCAATATCTTTCTTTTCATCTTCAATTTTCTGACGCTGGCGCAGTTGTTCTTCTTCCTTAAGTTTATACAACCGTGAAGCCAGAATCTTCATGGCATTTGCTTTGTTCTTATGCTGCGACCGTTCATTCTGGCATTGCACCACGATCCCACTGGGGATATGAGTAATACGCACAGCTGAACTGGTCTTGTTGACATGCTGCCCTCCGGCACCACTGGCGCGAAAGGTATCGATGCGCAAATCATTGGGGTCGATATCTATATCAATTTTTTCATCTATTTCAGGCAGGATAAAAACCGAGGCGAATGAAGTATGGCGACGGCTATTGGAATCGAAAGGCGAAATACGCACCAGCCGGTGTACACCGGCTTCGGCTTTAAGATAGCCGTAGGCATACTCGCCAACTACTTCAATGGTAACACTTTTAATGCCCGCTTCTTCACCGGCCTGTAAATCCAGTGTTTCAGTTTTGAATCCGGCTCCTTCACAATAGCGTAAATACATGCGCATCAGCATAGTAGCCCAATCCTGAGATTCAGTTCCACCGGCTCCAGGGTGAATGGTCAGAATGGCATTACGACTATCCATCTCACCATTAAACATCTTACGCAGTTCCAGATCTTCTAGATTCTTTTCTATGGTAGTCAGGTGATCGTGGATATCCTGACTCAGGTTTTCTGCCGGATTTTCTTCCTGTAATTCTATTAAAACTTCGATATCGTCCAGTATCGTTTTTTGTTTGTCCCAACTGGTTATCCATGATTTATTTTCATTGATTTCGCGCAGAACCGATTGAGCCTTGACATTATCCGTCCAAAAATTAGGATCGGTCGATTGCTGTTCGAGTGTTTTTACTTCCTGTATTTTCCGATCCAGGTCAAAGATAACTCCGTAGATGAAATAGATTTTCTTTGACTTTTTTGACCCGTTCTATCGTCTCCGAATCCATATATACTCCTGTTGAAAAAATGTACAATATAATTATTTTAGATTTTTAATTTAATATTTTTTTATTACTTAGGCAATAAAGCCTGATTAAATCAACATTTATTGCCTGCAATATTTCATTAAAAGTCAGACGGTCTGCTATCTATTGAAACAGAACATTAGGTTTCTAACCCTGTTACTGTTATATGGAAAATTAGCTTATAGTAAAAATGACCGGATAAAGAAGAAAATAATATTTGAAGATTTTACTAGTGATACTATAAAGTTTTCTTTACAGGCAGGAATATTATAGCGATTACCCTTGTGCTTCCAGAGCCTGTTTTAGTTCTTTAATTTCCCGTTCAATCTTCCGGCGCTCAGTTTTAATTGCTTCAATATCTTCACGGGTATTTTGCAATTTTTCCCGATCCTCAACCATGCCGCGGAAATAATCGATCCTCTGGTTAAATTGCTCGGACTTGACTTGTTCCACTGATTTAGGGGGAGGAGCAAACGGTAATATCTTAAAATTCAAACCGATTTGTGCCCGCCAGTCGGAATAATTTGGAAGTCCCATATTGGTCGAATAAAGATACGCCCCGGTGGTCTTTTCCTCGTCCGCCGAAATTCTGAAATCCACACCGAGATCAATTGAGAGCCAGTGCACGGGTTTATACCGAATGGAAGGGGTGACATACATGTAATCTTCCCGGCCGTAAACCATGGTATCTGGTTGCTGCAGGTATTGAACTCCCGATAACTCCACCCGGAATTCAATCAGACGTAAAGGATAGATCAACCCAAGCCCATACTGAACTTCAACTCCATTCGTGCCGGTCAATATATCAATACCATTTTTATCATAAGCAACTGATTTAGCGGCATTATGACTGAAATACCCGACATTTAAATGCGCGGAAAAAGAATTATCAGGATAATAGATATCACTGTAATATGAAAGGGCGCCTGTAAAACCAAATTCAAATTTCGAACTGCTGCTGTATTCAACCAGTGGATAATTATGAGTATCCCCCATCGGCCTGGACAAGTTCAACATTCCAGCAGCATATAAATGGCGGCCAGCAAAAGTGAGTGATCCCCCTTTTAAAGTAAAAGTTATGGCATCAGGAAAATTAAAATCACTCACATAATGAGAATCCTGATAAAAACCTAATTTTAAGATCAGATCAAGATGATCCACCGGTCCATAAACCAGGGCAAAGTTATTCTGCACCAGCCAGTAACTGCTGCCGGAAAAAGCAGGCGGAGGGAGTATAGGAGTAACAGGCGGAGTACCTACGCTCTTCATATAAAAAGCACTATGATTATAAACTTCAAAATGCCCGCTGCCGTAACTTCGGCCAGATTGAGTATGTGTAAAAATATTACTGCCGGCGTTCTGGCTGAAAACTTTAACACATAACAGCAGACTAATAATACATATAGTTAGTATTTTCATGGACTATTCCAGATTCAAATGGTTTGGATTAATCTGAATATGAAATTATTTGCCCTCTTCTTCCAGGACTGTTTTTAATTCCTCTAACTCTTTTTCAGCATCTTCGCGCTGTTTCTTCAGTTTTTCTAACTCCTGGCGCACTTTCTCCAACCGATCGCGATCAGCCATGGAGTTACCAAAATAATCAATCCTCCGGTTAAAGCGGTCGCGTTCCAGACCGCCGTAAGCCTGATCTTTGGGGGCCAGGATATGGAAAGTCAATCCGAAACGGGCCATCCAATCTGCATAATTCGGAAGATTCAAATGCGCGAATCGATCAAGTACCCGAGAAGTATATATGGTCTCATCTTTATTTGACGAAATTCGCACATCGACACTAAGATCGAGTGATAACCAGCGATAGGGTTTATAACGTATGGATGGAGTCACATACATATAGTCTTCACGGCTGTAGACCATAGTATCCGGCTGAGCCAGAAAGTTGATTCCATTTAACTCCAGCATAAAATCGACCTGGCCCACCGGATAAATCATGCCCAGACCGTACTGGAGTTCCATGGCATTAGTACCAGATTCTATCGGTTTGCCGGATTCCTGAGGTGGATCATAGACAAGCTTGCTGGCGTCGTTATGATTGTACCAGCCCAGATTTAAATGAGCTGAGAAACTTCGTTCGGGTAGATAAGGATCGATATAGTAGGAAAGCGCGCCTTTGATCCCATACTCCAATCCACCGCTGGCATATTCCACGAAAGGATAATTATGTGCTTCACCCGTACCATAGCGGATATTCAACATGCCAGCTCCATAAAACCGTCTTTTGCCGAAAGAAAAAGAACCAACTTTTAAGATGGCAAAAATATCATCCGGCAGGTTGTATTCATTTCTATAATGAGTATCCTGATATAGACGTAGAGCAACAGTTAGATCAACATTTTCTACTATTCCATAGGTCATAAGCATATTGCTGTTGACCACCCAATAATTGGCTGCAGTAAAATTTGATGGCGCAGTAGTAAGATAATCACCTAATTTAGTAAAAAAATTCACATCACTCCGAAAATCCAACCGGCCAGCCTCAAAAGTTTTTGCCGTTTGCGTGCGCATTAATGCTTTGCTTCCAGAATATTGCGCAAAAGCTGATGTAATAAAAAAGCAAATCATCACCACAGAGATGAGTTTTTTCATCCCAACCTCCAACAATTGTCAGAATATATTAATAATTTTAAATTTATAAAGACACAATTACTCAGTCAAGGGAAATTAAACTTTGTCATAGATCTACCTATTTACCAGTTGGGTCAGATAGACCACATTCAAAATAATGGCAATATCGCGTAATACGGAAATAGTACGCGTAAATATATCTGTTATACTCCCGGAAACAACTATCGTGTCACCGGGCTGCAGTACCGGCAATAAAGTACTGTCACCTGTTTTTATAAAACGATCAATATTAATTGATACGACTGTCCGATTGCTGCGGATAATCCGGACTTCGCTCAAACGAGCTGTTTTCAGGGGTCCACCTGCTGAAGAAATCAGATCGATCAGACCATAGGTACTGGGAATACTGTAAATACCAGGCCGCTGCACATGACCCCATAAATTGACATTGATCAGTAGAACATCCTTACCGCCTAAAATATATTGGGCCGGACGGTCACCAAACTGTAAATATGTCTCATCCTGGGCACTACAAGGCAGCGTCAATAATATCAGGATAAAAAATAAAACAATCTTGTTCATCAATCCCTCTTACTAATTTATATAGAAAATTTTCCAGGCCGACTCTGCCCCGCTGCTGGTGGAATCCGGACCAATACTGTCAATCCTCCAACGATAGGAAATTCCCGAGTCAAATGAAGGGGGATTGGCTATTTGGGCCAGATTCAGTGTTTGACCATACGGGCTATCATAGTTACTCTGAAATTTTGCTACATAGTGAAGCAAATTTAGATATTCCACTTCAATACGCAGAATGAAAGAATCGGGTGTGGCTATTTCCGGGAAATCCCAGTAAAATGCAGGCAAGCCATTTATCGTTTCACCATTTGGATTGTAGGTTGTTGGCTTTCTCAATAACTGATATCTCAAAGTATCGGAAGGGGGTCCCTCCAGGTCATCCCGATTGGTTCCAGTAACATAATAGTAGGTATATCGATAAAATTGCATATCCGGATCATTATCAGTATAGACAGTATCCTGTCCGGGAAATGCTGTTTCCAGATCTATGGTTTTAATGACTTTAAAATAAGTTTCCTGACTTTTACGCCGGTAGACGGAATATTTTTTAAGGTTTTGATCATGCGGACTAAACCACTGCAATTTAATACCATCGCTCTCTGGAACGGCATCGATACCCATTTCAACAGCAGCCATATCGCTGGAATGGGGTACCAGCTGCACCTTGGCCGGAGGTGGCAAGTCCGGTTTTTGTGAATTATCGCAGGACATCACTAGAATTAAAAAAATAAGAAAAATTGTTCTGATCATTTTAGAAACTTAATGTTATACCTACCCGATGCAAATTCCCTAAATCATGCAACTGAAATGCATAATCAATTCCGATTCCCCAATATGCTAAACCTGCTCCAGCAGTAAAATTTCCATCATTACTGCCCAGACGCAGGGCCACAAATTTTTTATACGCAAATTCAAAGCCAAAATGCATACTGCCATTATATTTTGAATTTATATCATAAAGCAACATGATTTCACTTTTAATAAAATGCAAAGGTTGGACATAACTGAAACCATAGCGCCAGTTCCGCTCAATCTTGTCCTGTTGTTTAGAGTCCGTATCCCAGGTGATATTGGTACCGAACAGATCCTGAACCGCCAGACCAAAATTCAAATCTCCATAGTTCTCGTCGGCAAACAGGGAGTCCAGCCCAAGTTTCAGACGCAGACCACCATCCAGACCCATTCCAGATCCCATCCTATCAGCCAGTTTTATATCCAGCATTTTAAAGTTTATACCATACCCGATCTCAAATGGTAATTCGAAATATTGCCAACCCAGATCTACCTTCACTTTGGAGAGTTTGGAAAAAGTAATAAAATAAGCGTTGCTGGCAAAGTTGAAACTGCCCTGAGCGGGATTATTTAACCACAAACCCGGATCGTCTTTTCGCTGTAAATACTGATCATATGAATATACACCCTCATATCTGGGTATATCATCCACGGCTAAACGGATCCAACTGGCAGATATGACCGCACCGCCAAAAACCGGTAAGGACGCGCTGATAAAACCATGGTTTTCCAGTGAATTAAAAAGATTGGCGTACATCAGCGCTACGTTTACCCGTTGTAAGAATGAGACACCGGCTGGGTTCCAGTAAAATCCCGAGCCATCATCAGCCAGAGAGACATAAGCACTGCCCAGAGCGAGCGGACGTGCACCCACTCCTAGTTCAAGAAAAGCACCTCCATACTTCGTATCGGCAGTGAATGATGCTGTCGGTAGGAAGAGTATTATGAGTGTATAGACAATAAATTTTTTCATCTGAGTTTCGCCAGTTTAAGAGTTTTTTCTACTGATTCCCCTTTTAATTTTGCCCGCAGCACAGCAAAATAAACCCCATTGGCAACCTTAATCCCATCATCATCCCGGCCATTCCATTCGATCTCATGATATCCCGGATCCCATTGCTCATCCGGATATTCTTCCAGGCGGGTTATTTTTCTGATCAATCTGCCCGATACTGTATAGATCTTGACCTCCAGCTCATCCAGAACATTGGGAGATACAATTTGCAAGGCGATAATCGTACTTTCTTCAAACGGATTAGGGTAGTTACCAAAAATCTGAATTTGAAAATCACCGGTTATTATAAAATCAACTGACTTGGTCGTTGTATTACCTTTGGCATCACAAGCGGTTACTGTAAGGTTATGTCTTCCCGCACTCAAGTCCGGGGTGGTCAAAATGGAAATAGCATTGGCATTCTGGATGGAATCCGGATAATTAATCCGGTCACTCGGCAAGGAGTTGTCATCGACCATCACGCTGAATCCACTCGACAGGTTAATTCCATTTTTATCCTGGAGGATGAAAGCGATCCTGGGATTCTCGGGGATCATCATATTCTGATGTATGGTCCGACCGTTCACCGTAATCTCAATTTCAGGTTCATCATTATCTTCAATATGAAACAGAGCAAATTCGCCCCCGGTTAGTGTATAGGTATAAACTTTTCCTAAACCAAGGGAAGTTTCATCCAGCGCCACCCAGCGCTCAAGCCGTGGTTCATATTTACAAATATAAACATTTTGTAAAAATTGCGATGCATACTGTTCTGTGGCCAAACTGAATTCCAGATAGGCTGGACTTAAAAGCTGAGTCGACTGGTTAAGCAAATCGATTTCTACCGAGCATGAATCAGTTATACCCTGAAATGGTAAGTAAGAGAATCCTGGTTGGGTTTTGGATTCGATATAATACGGTTTTTGATTACGGTTAAATCTTAAAACTGATGCAGAACTTATACTATGTGGCGCTGTGGCCACATAAAAACGGCATATACCCTGATAATTTATAGTGTCATTCTCTAGGCCATCCAGAGTAGTACCAAGTTGGTAGGTAATGGTATACAGATCGCCGCCAAAATACGTATATTGTTCATTATTATTTTCATTACGTTCGGTCAATTTTTTCAAAAAATCGATTACCATGTATAATTTACGGTTAGTGGTAAGTAAGGCTGGATCCAGTGGAATCGAAATCTGTATTATCTGACCGGACTTCAGATCTACCAACTGACTACTATAGGGTGATTCTACACCGGTATAGGAATCAAGAAAAACTCCCAGATCAACCTGGTTCAGATCGAGTGATGAATTATTTCTGACGCTGGCCCGTAATTCTATTCCCAGCGAACCAGTTAAAGTAATACTATTCTTCACGATTTCCACATCCGGGCGGGCATCTTCAACTACAAACTCATGCAACCTGGACAAATAAAGTTTCCCGTTTGTATCCATGATTTCAATATCAAAGCCGATTGTATCTGCAGACAAATAAGGTCCAAATCCCTCTGAATTGGTCCATAGTGAGTCTCCAGTTCTGGCCAGATCAAGAACATAAAAACTACCATTGGCACCTTTGAGATTGAGCAGACGAACCCGGTTAAGATTTAAAGGTGATGTAATAAAAACCGAGAAAAATACCGTATCACCGACTTGAAGATTTTCCGGGCTGATCAGGACTGAATCAACAAGTGGCTTATTCAACGTCATCGACCATACACCGCGCACATCCTGATCACCGCTGGAACTGATAGCATATGCTTTAGCAAAGAGATTCTGGTTGGCCGACACATTTTCCGGAATAGGCAGGGAAACCGTCGCGGTTGCACTGTTTAGAGTATAAAATTGTTCTAAAATCAATTCATGGTTTTCATTAGCTAATTCAATCCGTCCATCCCCGGATAAAAACGGGGCCTGGATGGTGACGCTGATCGTATCACCGGCCTGGGGCATTGAATTACTGCCGGTTAATTTCAGTTCATCGGCTGGCGGGGTGAGCGATAGGTAAGGATCTCCCAGCAGATTGTACTGTCGAACCATTGAGTATTTCAGACCGGCATAACCTGGAATAATGGTGGTGTACTCTTCTGTCACATATTGATCATTACTCAAGTAATGGATTTCAGCCAGCAACATTGCTTCACCTATGGTAATCCCCGGAGTATATAGAAACGAAGTCAGATTCCAGCCCAAAGCAAAATCATTATGCAGCCAGCCTAATCCTGACGAAGCATACAATCCAATAGCACCCTTGGCCGGGGCAAGAAGCAGTTTTTCGGCTATGGCATCCATACTTGAATTCTCGAAGGAGCCGGTGAAACAGGTCATACTGGTGATGAAGGGGTATTTGCCCTGATTGTTCAACCGGTCGATATCATCGTTATTCAGTAATTGCACGTCTGACCATATACCCCCGCCGCCATGACCATAGAATGTAACCAGGGACAAACCGTCATCGAAATAATTAATCAGGTCGGTTGTACTTCCAAAATTGGGATCCGAGGGCAACGACTGATCACGAATCGTATTCAGTTTACGGGAAATGAAGGCAGCAGGCAGATTCATATTAATCAGACGCTGATTCTGAGCCCGGAAAGCAGGCTGCATGGTAAATTGCTCTGTTGTTGTGGCGTCATTTCCGCTAATAAACAGTCCTTTATTTCTCCATTCCCCTCGATTAGTCGTATTCTCATATTCCTGTATTTTTTCAAAATAGGCATTAAATTGTGAATTATCCCTGATCGGAATACGACTTATAACCAGATCAGGAATCGGGTCAGCCCCTGAGACCAGGGCATATAAATCATCACCGGCTGTAGCACCATATTTCTGGGTCTCGAATAGAAGAGTAGGTACCAGATCTTTTTGGTCAGTGGATACAGTTTTATAATCGTAAGAGGCATCACCGACCAAAACCACGTACAAAAGCGGTTTAGCTTGATCCCAATTCTCATAAGCATATTTTAAAAAATCTCTAAGAGCTACCGGTGATTTAATTCCGTAGTTGAATTCATCATAGATATCCTCGACGCAGACCAGCTCTGATTTGAGACCAGCTTGCTGACGATATGCTATTAGTTGCAGGACATTTTCATAAAATATCCCATCTGTAATGATTAGATACTCGGCACTGTTGGTCGTTTCCAATAATGAGGGTTCGCTTTGATCTGGATTCCATGGCATATCAGCGACAATTCGTATCGGTTTCTTTTTGGCATCGGCAGTCAATACCACATATTCAATCCCCGGATAAAAAATCTCATCCTGAAATGTTAAACGATAAGAAGAGATATTATCAACAGCCGTGATATAATCAACCCGGTTGTTGACCAGTTTACTGATACCGGGTTTATAAACTTCGATATTAGAAGTACTAAAACCATCGATCTCAAATTGAAATGTATTGATAGGTCTGCTTTGTAATAACAATTCTTCCTGATTGAATTTAATATAATTCTGATAAGCCCGGTACTGACGCTGATAAGTTATTTCAAACCAGTTCAACAGTGTAATATCGGTTACTCCTGGTTGATCCATCACGATCCTGAAATCGTTTTCACCATGTTTGATATTACTCTGGGGAATACCCTGCCCACCGAGATTGCTTATCATCTGCACATCCTGATTCATCCATGGTCCGGAATCGCCAACTTTTTCATCATTTAACCAGATTTCCACCTGATGATTATCATAATTGTTAGACCGGGCATCCCAGAGTGAAAGGCCACGCATCATGGCTTTGGCAAAAACGGAACGGGTCGAGCTGTTATAAGGGTAAGGCAGAAAAGCTTTATAGGTACGACTACCGACTGCTCCGAGCCCATTATTATAAAACCAATGATCGATCAGGTAACCGACACTGTCTACACTGGCATTACCGAGACGTATAAAACTATTGTCTTTCTCAAAATGAATGGTTTCCAAATAATAAGGAGGAGTATAATATCCACTATTAAAAGGATCGGGGTTGACATTTCTAAGGGCGCCATTCTCCTCCACCATTCGCAATCCGTTCTTTTCACCCTGCTCCAGCCAATAGACATTAATGTCTGTAAATGGATCATTATATAAATCTTGATTTTTTTCGGCGGTTAGATTTATATTTTTTTCAGC
>CAYSHN010000039.1:13178-14235 GCA_964430815.1 uncultured Calditrichota bacterium
AAAAACTCCATCTTCACCACCATTAAAATAAATGGGAATTTCCTGGCCACGGTTAGAGATGGTCAATTTGCGCGTATCGAACTCCTGCGGCGGAATATCATATTTGACCAGATCATCATAACTAATCTGGTACAGACCATCCGCACTCAGCAGGATTTTATACCGTCCGCTTTTAAATCGCTGCACTGCCAGATTCGGCTTGGCCAGAGTATTTATATTTTTATATTTTACTGAATTGGCGTTTAATAAAACCTGCTTTAGAAATGATTGTTCAACTTCTGATATGGCCTGGATCGCTGCTGAACCGACTTTTAAAACGGCAGCGACAGAAATGTCAATGGTTATGGTTTTAATATATTCAGCTCGCTGGTTCAGCGGATCAACTTTAACCGGATAAAAATGAATAGCAAATAAATTCAAGCCCCTTAATAAGCCCTGATATGATATCTCTACCCAGGGTGTGCTTTTAGTTCCCGCAGTCACAGTAATGGACGACGGTGAAGTTTCACTCTGGTTAGATTCATTATAAAGATAATTTGCTACAGCAATCTGTACAGTCTCTAAATTTCTTACACTAAAATTTATTTTCTGGTTAGGCAGGGAAAATAATTTCGTTATCACAGGTACATGGGCATAACCTGCTTCCTGGATTTCTGGCCAACCTTTATAATATAAATAACAGCGGACTGATTCACTTCCGGTCAAATTGCAGGTAGTCTGCTGTGGTTCAGGAAAAGTTGCCGTTACGGTCAGGACTGTCGAAGATGAAGATACATAATTTACTTGTACCTCATCTGCGGCTGCAATCCAATTAACCAAAATAAATAAAGTAATTACACTAGAGATTAATTTTCCATTCATACTGTCATCGGCTCAATTCAATTTCCGTCATCGGAATTTTAGCGGCAAAAACCGTGTAATTTATTCCCGTATGGGTGCATATATATCATTATAAACTATAACTTAACTATCCGCTATTTCTCATTCAATTACTAATATTGATATTCAACTTTTTTTATTGCTCTGCTGAGAGGGTGGCAAGTCGCCATCCTTTTTT
>CAYSHN010000040.1:0-14201 GCA_964430815.1 uncultured Calditrichota bacterium
ATTACGATAATACCTTTGCCACCCCTGCTTTGCCGACGGTAATCACTCACCTCGCTTCGTTTGCCCATACCTTTTTCAGTAACGGTCAATAAGGTGTCCTCTCTCTTCACTATCACCATACCGATAACAAAATCGTCTTTACGCAGGGTCACCCCTTTAACCCCGGCTGCAGTCCGGCCCATATCCCGCACTTCCTGTTCATTGAAACGGATGGAATAACCGTTGCGGGTAACCAGGATGACGTCGTTCTTACCTTCGGAAAGTTTGGCCTCGATCAACTCATCTTTTTCACGGATGGTAATGGCCAGGATGCCCCCTTTACGCGGCCGGCTAAAAGCACTCAATTCCGTCTTCTTGATAATGCCTTTTTTAGTGGCACAAACAATAAACCCTTCGTCTTCGAAAGTCTTGACCGCCACAAAGGCCCGGATATTCTCCCCCTTTTCAATATCGATTAAATTCACAATGGGACGCCCTTTGGAGGCCTTACCGGCCTGTGGAATCTCATGAACCTTTAACCAATAGCAACGGCCCTTGTCGGTAAAAAATAAAATATAATTGTGCGTGCTGGCGATGAACATGTGTTCGATAAAATCTTCTTCGCGGGTGGTGGCACCGGTCGATCCTTTACCGCCACGATTTTGCCGGCGGTATCCGCTCACCGGAAACCTCTTGATGCTGCCGCGGTGCGAAATCATGATGACCATATCCTCCTCGGCGATCATATCTTCGACCGTCAAATCCTGATAATCACGAATAATTTCAGTTTTCCGCTCATCCCCGTAGCGCTCTTTCATCTCACTCAGTTCATCCTTAATAATCTGCATCCGTAATCCGCGGTTAGCCAGAATCGCTTTCAACTTTTCAATCAATTTCAGAATTTCACGATACTCTTCCTCAATCTTTTTCCGCTCCAGACCGGTCAGTCTCTGCAGGCGCATATCCAGGATTGCCTTGGCCTGTATTTCGGACAACTTGAATTTATTCATCAAATTGCGTTGCGCCGTATCCGGATCCTTGGATTTTTTTATCAACTCGATAATCTCATCGATATTGTCCAGTGCGATTTTGAGCCCCTCCAGAATGTGGGCCCGCTTTTCCGCTTCATCCAGATCAAATTTGGTTCGGCGGACTACAACATCATGGCGATGATCGATATAACTCTGTAATATCTCTTTCAGATTTAATACCTTCGGCTGACCCTTGACCAGGGCCAGCATGATGATACCAAAGGTATCCTGCATCTGACTGTGCTTATAGAGGAAATTCAACACAGATTTGGCATCGACATCACGCTTCAATTCAATAACAATCCGCATACCATCACGATCCGATTCGTCACGGATGTCCGAAATGCCTTCTACCTTTTTGGTCTGCACCAGTTCGGCAATTTTTTCAATTAAATTGGCTTTATTGACTTGATACGGTATTTCGGTAATAATAATATTCTCCCGCCCGTTGCGAGTCACTTCCACGTTGGCCCGGGCCCGGACGATTACCCGCCCACGACCGGTTTGAAACGCTTCTTTAATCCCTTCATAACCGAAAATCATTCCACCGGTCGGGAAGTCGGGACCTTTGATATATTTTATTAATTTTGCTACCTCCAGATCGGGCTGATCGATCAAAGTATTGATACCATCCACCACTTCAGCTAAATTGTGAGGGGGTATATTGGTGGCCATACCGACAGCAATACCGGCAGAGCCGTTGATCAAGATATTCGGCAGGGCCGCCGGAAGTACTGTCGGTTCTTTCAGGGTATCATCAAAGTTAGGTGTAAAACTTACGGTATTCTTATCCAGATCGCGCAGCATTTCTTCGGCGATCCGCGCCAGACGTATCTCTGTGTAGCGCATGGCCGCCGGGGAATCCCCGTCCAGAGAACCAAAATTTCCCTGGCCATCGATTAATGGATTACGCAGAGAAAAATCCTGAGTCATACGCACAATAGCATCATAAACCGCCGTATCACCATGGGGATGATATTTTCCCAGCACCTCGCCAACAATCCTGGCGCTTTTTTTATACGGACGGTTGTAAGCCAGGCCCAACTCGCGCATTGCGTATAAAATACGGCGGTGTACCGGTTTCAGACCATCACGCACATCGGGCAGGGCCCGCGATACAATAACCGACATGGAATAATCGAGATACGAATTCCGCATCTCATCTTCGATCATCGTTGGAATAATTTTTTCACCAGCAGCCATAACATTCCTTAACAGATTAGATATCTAAATTTTTAACATACTTGGCATTTGTTTCGATAAAAGCTCTGCGAGGTTCCACATCATCCCCCATCAGGGTAGAGAAAATATAATCGGCTTCAGCAGCATTCTCCAACGATACCTGCAGAATTGTCCGTTTTTCAGGATCCATGGTCGTGGCCCATAACTGTTCCGGATTCATCTCGCCCAGACCTTTATAACGCTGGACGGAGACGTTACCACCACTGCCATCCAATTTTTTAACCATCTGATCTTTTTCTTCGTCATCAAAGACATAATGTTCCTGGGACTTGACTGAAATTTTATATAAAGGGGGTTGAGCGATAAATATCTTCCCGTTTTCAAATAGTTCCTTCATGTAACGATAGAAAAAGGTCAGGAGCAGCGTGCGGATATGTTGACCGTCAACATCGGCATCAGTCATGATGATCACTTTACCATAGCGCAACTTGGCCACATCGAAATCATTATCGCCGATACCGGTACCAAGAGCCATGACGATGGTCTTGATCTCTTCGTTGGACAATATTTTATCCAGACGTGCTTTTTCAACGTTCAATATCTTACCTTTAAGCGGCAGAATAGCCTGGAAACGTCGATCCCGCCCCTGTTTAGCCGAACCGCCGGCCGATTCACCTTCCACTAGGTATATTTCACAATGGTCGGGATCTTCAATCGAGCAATCGGCTAATTTTCCAGGCAGGGAACCGCTTTCCAGCGCCGATTTACGCCGGGTCAAATCCCGGGCTTTACGTGCTGCTTCTCTGCCTCTGGCTGCACTTTTAGTTTTTTCCACAATGGCTTTGGCCGTTGAAGGATTCTCATCCAGGTATTCTGATAATTTCTCGTTTACCACCGTCTCGACAATACCCTTAATCTCTGAATTGCCCAGCTTGGTTTTGGTTTGTCCTTCAAACTGCGGTTCGGGAACTTTGACACTGATGATGGCGGTTAATCCTTCCCGGGCATCTTCTCCCTGCAGTATAATCTTGTCGTTTTCCTTAATCAGATTATTTTTAAGGGCATAATTATTAAGCGTGCGGGTCAGGGCTGATTTAAAACCAGACAGGTGGGTTCCACCTTCAATAGTATTGACATTATTGCAATAGGTTTGAATATTTTCAGTATAGGTAGAATTATATTGCAGGGCAATTTCTACCGGTGTATCAATATCCAGTTTGGCAATATAGATCGGTTTACGGTGAATCGGATTTCTGGCTTCATCCAGATAATTGACAAATTCAATGATACCACCTTTGTACTGAAACACTTCCTCTTTTTTCTCTCGCTCGTCGATCAAAGATATTTTCAGATCTTTGTTCAGAAAAGCTAGCTCGCGCAGACGCTGGGCCAGAGTATCATAACTGTATTTAATCTTGCTGAAAATCTTTTTATCGGCCAGGAAACTTACCTTGGTGCCGGTCTTTTTGGTCTTGCCTGTTACTTTTAAAGGTTCGGCTACTTCGCCCCGTTTATATTTCTGATAATAGATCTTGTTGTCACGATAGATCTCCACACCGCACCATTCCGAAAGGGCGTTGACCACCGAAGCGCCCACGCCATGCAGTCCTCCGGATACTTTATAAGAGCTTTTATCAAATTTTCCTCCGGAATGTAGCATGGTCATGATAACTTCCACGGCCGGTTTTTTTTCTTCTGGATGGAGATCGACCGGAATACCGCGTCCATTATCTTCAACCGTTATCACTTCATCTTTTTCGATGATCACCGAAATGTGTGTGGCAAAGCCGGCCATTGCTTCATCGATACTGTTATCGACAATCTCATAAACCAGATGGTGCAATCCGCGGCTGGAAACATCCCCGATATACATGGCTGGACGCCGCCGCACCGCTTCCAGGCCTTTAAGGACCTGGATTTTTTCGGCATTATATTCATCACTATGATTAGTTTTTTGAGTCATCGTTTTCCTCTAAATAAATTTCACATCTTTGACCAGCCCATGGTCCGGGCAGGAATGGATCGCCTGCAGCAACTTTTTCTGTTTCGATTTCAATTCCCGGTTACCTGCCATTTTCATAGTCTGCAGATAAAGAATTCCACCTTGCTGATATTTGGGTAAAAAATATTCAGCCAGTTCCTGTCCCACTATTTCCTGCCAATTATGAAATAACCGGCCATCGCTGGTCAGATCATTTAAATCATATTTGCTCAGCACATTTTTTAAGATACTACTCAAACCGATAAAATCTTTATTGTAGCGCATGCACTTCCCGGTTATAACAGACATAGTTTTTAGCTGTCGGATTACCGGATAACTCAATTTGCCCGGTGGTGGTGATAAATGCCTGACCCATCTCCTTCACCAGAGTCAGTATCCGTTTTCCTTTTTCGCTATCCAGTTCACCAAAGACATCATCCAGCAGCATAATCGGTTTGTGCCCTTTATTTTGTTGTAGATATTTCCATTCGCAGAATTTTAAACAAAGGGCAAATATTTTACTTTCGCCCAGAGAACAAAACTGTCGGGCCGATTTACCACCTCTGGTGAATTCCAGATCATCGCGATGTGGACCGGTCAGTGTAGTTCTTTTCTCGCACTCAAGATCAATAAGTTTTTCCAACCTGCGGGCATATAAATCTTCAATTGTTTCACGATTCCCGGCTTCGTCCGGCGCATGGATATCGGTTTTATAAATCACCTGCAGCTGTTCGGCTTGTTGCGTAAAGCCGGAATAATAATCCCCCAGATTCCGGTTTAAAAAATCCACAAAGTCAAGCCGGCGGCTGATTATCTGTGCGCCATAACTTATAATCTGCTTGTTCCAGATCTCCATTTGCCGGTTAATGACCTGGCGATTATCTGTATTCAACAGAGCATTGCGCTGCTGCAGGATGCGCCGGTATATTTTCAGGTTCTGCAGATACAGGGCATTGGTCTGCGACAGCAGAATATCGACAAATCTTCTGCGATCTGCCGGTGCACCAAAGATCAACTTTAAATCATCACCAGTCGATATTACACAGGGGATCATACCGATAACTTCGCTGAAGGTCATGATCTTTTTTCCGTTAATAAAATAATTTTTACCCTGATCATTGGAATAAAAAACTCTCACTTCGTTTCTTTCTACTGGATTTAAAAAAAATTGTGCGCTGATATCGAAATGATTACAGCTAAACCTGATGGCGGTAGAGTCATCGCTGACCCTGAAACTCCTGGTTAGTGCTAAATAATGTATGGCTTCCAATATGGAGGTTTTGCCCTGGCCATTCATCCCCGACAAGACATTAAGGTCATGGTCAAATTCAACTTCGATAGCAGGGAAGAGGCGAAAATTATTTAAACTCAGGTGCTTCAAGAACATCTACTAACTGCTTAACCTCACCGGCATCACCAGCATCAGCAATTCTTCCTTCTCCTTTTGTTTTTCCGGAAACAACAGACCTGGCCCATCCGATGTTTCCAGCTCAAATTTCACTTCTTTGGTATCGATGTGGCGCAAAGCATCCAGCAGATAATTAGCATTGTAAGCAATTTCTAGTTCGGCGGCATTATATTTACAGTCCAGGGTTTCATGGGCTTCTCCCCCAAAGTCTATATCCTGGGCATAGATATCGATTTTGTTTTTATCGAAGTGCAACCGGACCTGATAACTGATCGGATTGGAAAAGAGAGATACTCGTTTAACCGCAGCTATCAGGGTTTCACGGTCGACGATTATTTCCTTGGTGTTCTTATCCGGAATGACCCGTTCATAATCGGGATAAGGTTCGCTGATAATCCGCGAGAACAGAAAAGTGTCCTCGAATTTGAATTGCACATGATTTTTACCGATGATGATTTCCTGTTGTCCATCATCGTTTAAATTTCTGGCGACCAGATTTAGAGCCCGGGTGGGAATGATGATATCACGCTGCAGATTTTTAGAGTGAAAATCTTTATTGGAAATTTTTACCAGACGGTGTCCGTCAGTGGCAACCATGCGGATATGATCATTGAATATCTGGCAGAAAACTCCGGTTAAGGCCGGTCTTAAATTGTCGGAAGAACAGGCGAATAAAGTTTTTTCAATCATGCGGCGGAAATTTTCTTTTTTGATTTTCACTGTTTCCTGAGATTCCAGAGAGGGAGTACTGGGAAAATCATTCACATCCTGGCCAGATATTTTATATTCACCAAAGGATGAACTTAAAATAATCTTAGCATCCGTTTCTTTCATAAATTCCAATTCAGTATTGGACATTTCACGGAGAATATCAGCCAATAATTTACCAGGGACGACAACTGATCCGCTTTTAGTGACTTTACAATCACACCAGGAAATTTGAGTGATTTCCAGATCAGTAGCGACCATTTTCAACTTGTTATTTTCAGTACTGATTAGAACATTGTACAGGATATCAATGGTAGTTTTACTGGGAATTACATTAATTATTTTTTGCAGGGCTTTATATAAATTGTCTCTTGAAACGGTTAGGTGCATATGTCCTCCGAACGGGTAGATAAACAGATAAAATTACTGAAGAAATCACTCTATTTCAAGATAAATTATAGTATATAAATAATTGAAATATAATATAGTTGTAGTATTTATCTAGACTAGTATGTTAATAACATTTATAAGTGCTGTAATTTATGTTGTTACCCTAGTAAAAATATTTACAATTTGATGTGTACATCTCAGAATAGCTTGTGAATAATATAATTATTAAGTGAAAAAATAGTTTATTAACAGCTAATTAACAAGTATTATATCATAAAAAACCGACTACACAATTATCGAACTTTTTGTAGAGTTCTGAAAAGAAACCCGAATCTAATCCCCCACAGAAATTAGATAAAATGATAGGGTAGAAACTATAAATCAAACTATTAAAACTATGTAAAAAATATTGTAGAATGTTGAATAGACGATATAAAACGATCCATTATTTTCTTTATTGACAACGAAAAAAAATATGTTAATTTATGTGATGTGAAAATGTTCATAAGAACACTCCCACTTATATTTGATAAAGAAATAGATCTGTCAAAATCAAAAAGAGCCACTATGGCAAAATATTTCAACATACTACATGAACAAACCTCCAGAGAAAAAATCCTTTCCTTCAGGCAAAAATATTTTTTTTTAATAGTTTTGATATTATTTACATGTAATCATCCTACAGAGAATGAAAATAATTACAGAATTTTCCCGGTTTTACTTGAATCTGATCTTGATTATACAATTGTTAAATCAAATGGTACAATCTGGACTTGGGGAGGTAATTCTTCTGGACAACTTGGCAACAAAACTATGACTCCAAGTGAGCAGCCAATACAAGTAATAAATTTAAAGAATATTATTTCCCTTGATCTGCGTGACGGTGCTGGCTATGCAGCAGATGAAGAAGGGAATATTTGGTTCTGGGGTTATAGGCTCATATGGGTATATGACACGGTTGTAGTTATACCAAAAAAAATTTCATTAGTCACTGGAGTTAAACAATTACAAATAAGCAGTGGTGTAACATTATTAAAAGATGGTGGAACAGTTTGGAGAATTAATTGGGATTATACTTATCCGACACAATATCTATCCCCTGAAATAATTGGGGGTATGGTTAATATAAAAAAAATATCAGGCGGCCTCGCTCTTCAAAATAATGATGACCTATGTGAATTTCCCGATCGTGCTTGGGTTGAAGCAAAAAATGGTGGATTAGGAGATGAGCTAATTAGTGATGTACAAGATGTTCAGAATATTTCCATGAGCCATACGATACTATTAAAAAATGATGGTACAGTTTGGGCGTGGGGAAGGAATAAAGGGGGCTATCTGGGGGATGGAACTTTTGACGATAATCCAGTTCCATCTCAAATTGATACACTTAAAAACATAATTGCCATATCAGCAAACGGTTCACGCTGTCCGGCCCTGAAAAATAACAGGACAGTTTGGTTTTGGGGGATGGTACATGTCGATTTAAATCAAGACGTATAAATATATCAGAATAAACCAATCTGTCTTGATGGACTAAATGATATAAAACTAATTCATGCCAGTGCCGCCGCACCCTTATTATTCATGAAAAGTGATTCCAGTTTCTGGAGTTATGATGTGTATACTAAAGAGTTGAGAAGAATTGAATTATAAAACTTGAATAAAGGGAAGGGATAAAGACGATATCAAGCATAAAAGTTCCTAAGTCCCTAAGTAATCTTTGTGTGTATCGGTGGGCATCCCCGGTTAATTAAGCCGACTTCAGAGAGAAGAAGAGATTGCTTCGTCCCACAAACCGGTACTCGCAATGACCTCATTTATTTTACTTAGTGCCTCAGAGCCTTTTAAAAGGTGTCTCTTTGTCCCTGAGATGAACAATAAATCATTGACTATAAAATTAAAAAATGGTAATTTTACCAGCTCTGAATATTGATATAAATAAAGGATAAACAATGAAACGAACCTTTCAGCCAAATAATCGTAAACGAAAAACCAAGCATGGATTCCGGGAGAGAATGAGTAGCAAAGATGGCCGGACTGTGTTAGCCCGCCGACGGGCTAAAGGAAGAAAAAAACTGACTATCAGTGATGAATTCACCAGGTAATGATAAGGTAAAATCTGTCACTACTGCTGATGTACTAGCGACCCGGCCAGATGAAATAAAAATAAAAACGAAATATGGATATCTCACCCTGGTTAATAATCCACGGCACCCGGATCTTAAAATCAGAATCTTAATCAAGAAAGTTGTGGGCAATGCTGTTCAGAGAAATTATTATAAGCGTGTGCTCAGAAAATATTTAAGAGATAACCACTCTAAATTCTACCGGTACAACGATTGTGTATTCTATTACCATTATAAAGCACGGGTGCACTTTAATGATATCCAGAATGAACTTAATGATAAAATATCTGGTCTAGCATGAAAAAAATTCTACTCAGCCTAATCAGAATATATCAGAGATTATTATCACCTCTGCTGCCCAATAGCTGCCGTTTCTATCCTACCTGCTCTGAGTACAGTTATCAGGCCATTGCCAAATACGGACCGGGGAAAGGTCTCTGGTATACCCTGGTTCGACTCAGTAAATGCCATCCGTTCCATGAGGGTGGTATTGATCCGGTTAAATAATAATTTTCATAGGATTATAGAATACTATGGATAAAAAATCTGTACTGGCCATTGTTTTAATCACAATTATCATTGTTTTACTGCCGTTCTATCAACAACTAATTTACAAAGAGATTCCACCGCCAACCGTAAGTCCTGAGGATCAAAAAGCAACTATCGCGACAGATACATTAAAGGTGCCTGTCGAACCCGTACCTGCGGTTAGTCCGATCACCAGTCAACAATCGGAAAACGAGAAGGAACAAGCAGAAATTGCCGGAATGGAATTTTCCATCGGATCCGATCAGCAGGAAAAATTCACCGAGATTGAAACCCCTTTAATTCACGCCAGGATATCAAACAGAGGCGGAGGCAAGATCTGTAACTATTCTCTAAAAAAATATAATAAATGGGATAAATCCCCGGTCACAATAATCAATGATACATTAGACAATGGATTTGAATTTCAGTTTTTATCAGCCCAGGGCCAGAGTCAAAAAGTCCAGCTCGATCGCTATTATTTTTTCACGGAAAATGACCGGGAAAAAGTTACAATCGATGAGAATGGCTCGTTCTCAATGATCTATTACATATCCTATAATGATAACAGAATCGAGAAGAGAATCACTTTTTATGGAAATCATTACCATGTGGATCTGCAATTTATAGTCAGTGATCCACAGGGACTATTCCTCAACAAGGAGTATCAATTAATCTGGAAGAACGGTCTGCCGGCCAACGAGGAAAACAGAGTAGAGGATTTTTCCTACAGTGAGATCTATGCCAGTATGGGGGGTGAGTTAGAGAGTAAAGATCTCACCAAGGAAGGTGATATGCCGCCGGATAAAGATAATAATAAAACCGGTTTATGCTCCTGGACTGCCGTCAGGACAAAATATTTTTTGGCGGCGCTAATTCCACGCAACGTTCAAACCAACAGCGTCACTTTTGGTGGCAAGGGTGTTAAAATAAAAGATGTACTTGAAAGACATTATACAACCAGCCTGAATATATCAAAGAATGAACAATCTAAGATTGATTCTTTCACGGTTTACCTGGGCCCGCTTGATAATTCTATCCTGAGTGATTATAGAGTCGGCCTGGACCAGTTAATACTCAACCACGGCTGGTATGAAAAAACATTCCGGATCATCAGTTTACCGATCGCTGATCTTTTAGAATTTTTCTACCGTTATATCCCCAATTATGGTCTGGTTATAGTTATCTTTTCTATTCTGGTCAAGGTATTAGTGTATCCCCTAACCAAAAAAAGTTACCGTTCCATGAAAGAAATGAGCAAACTTCAACCACTTTTACTGGAATTAAAAGAAAAATACAAAGGGGATCCACAGAGATATCAAAGAGAAACGATGAAATTGTATAAAGAACATGGTGTCAATCCTCTGGGGGGCTGTTTACCCATTTTATTGCAACTTCCATTACTGGCCGCCCTGTTTATCGTTTTCAGATCGACTATTCAGTTGCGTGGAGCATCATTCATATCAGGCTGGATCGACGATCTCTCCCGGGCAGATACTATATTTACCTTACCCTTCAGTTTGCCTTTCTATGGAAATCAATTCAATGTACTGCCAATATTAATGACGGTTTCCATGATAATACAGTCTAAAATGACTATGCAGGACCCAAAACAAAAAGCCATGATCTATATAATGCCGATTATGATGTTATTCTTATTCAATCAATTCCCCTCCGGATTGAATTTATATTATACGCTGTTTAATATTTGGACAATCCTGCAGCAGAAATTTATCGATAACCGGGGGACATTAAGTACTACCCCTGTTAACAGCCGTTAAATATTTGTTCAATAAAAATTCATTGCAATAATTTAAACTAAGCCTTTATTAGCCCCTGAAGAATAATAAGGGGCTTTTTATTTATGCTATGATGCAAAATACCCACGATACTATAATAGCTTTAGCAACTGGCATCGGCCGGAGTAGCATAGCAATCATCAGATTAAGCGGTAGTGATTCTATTACTATGGTAAATAAGAGGTTTAATGGGAAAGATTTAACCAGTGTCGATGGTAGTACTATTCACCTGGGGAACATTTACAACAAGGAACAGATCCTCGATCAGGTATTGGTATCAGTCTATAGGGCACCGCATTCATATACTGGAGAGAACAGTATCGAGATATCATGTCATGCTAATCCGTTAATTATTGACAATATCATTACTACGTTGATTAAACAAGGTGCCCGTCTGGCCAAACCCGGAGAATTTACCTTTCGTTCATTCATGAATGGTAAAATGAGTCTGGCCCAGGCCGAATCTGTTGCAGAATTAATCAGCACCAAGTCCAGCCAGGGGCTAAAAAATTCATTAAGACAATTGAATGGCGAACTCAATATTAAACTGGACCAACTGAAAGAAGAAATAATAGAGATCCGGTCATTATTAGAAGCACTGCTTGATTTCCCGGAAGAGGAAGATATCGCCAATATTGCCGAGGATAGAATCATTGCTCGATTAAAAACGCTGGAATCAGACATAAAACGACTTACAGATAGTTATAATCAAGCTAAAATTCTCAGCGGAAGCATAACTGTAACCATTATTGGCCGGACAAATGTGGGCAAGTCCACCTTAATGAATGCCATATTAGGCGAAGATAGAGTAATTACCAGCCATATTCCCGGCACAACCAGGGACATCGTCCATGAAGACATAATAATCGATGATATGCACTTTAAACTTATCGATACGGCCGGATTGCGGGATACAGTCGATGACGTAGAACGAAAAGGGATCGAAAAGACCAAAGCCAAAATCGCTATTTCGGATATCTTGTTGTGGGTGATTGACCACAGGGAGCCCTGGTCGCCAAAACTATTTAATCATATAAAATCGATAGTCGCAGATAATACTGGAAAAATTATCATAGTTATTAATAAATGTGATTTAAAAACTTACCCGCAGATTATAAAAATGATCAACAAAACAGGACTTTCATCCGTTAAAACATCAGCTTTGAATGGGACGGGAATAAAAAAATTAAAGAAGACCATAATCGAAAAAATAATAACCGAATCACATAGATTATCCGATGATTTAATTATCACCAATTTACGTCAGAAGAAAGTCCTAGATGACCTCCTGATACATGTTGGTAATGCCAGAAAAGTGATTAAAAAACAACGAGGCTATGAGTTCGCCTGTGTCGATTTAAGACAGGCCAGTGAGACAATCGGTGAAATAACAGGGGAAACCGTGACTGAAAATATATTAGATCGGATATTCTCCACTTTTTGTATTGGCAAGTAATGTTTCACGTGAAACATATATGATGAACAGAGACTTTGACATCATTGTAGTTGGTGGCGGACATGCTGGCATTGAAGCCTGTTCAGCTGCAGCCCGAATGGGGCTTAAGGTAGCTCTGGTTACCATGGAACGTTCAAAAATAGGCTTAATGTCGTGTAATCCTGCCATAGGTGGCATAGCTAAAGGCCAGCTAGTACGTGAAATCGATGCCCTGGGTGGAGAAATGGCCAAGGTCATTGATCGAACCGGTATTCATTTTAAGATGCTTAATAAATCAAGGGGACCAGCAGTCTGGTCGCCCCGGGCTCAAGCTGATCGAAAGCAATATGCTGCAACTGTCCAAACGCGATTATATTCATTAAAAAATCTCACAATTATTGAGGCTGCAGTTTGCGGGATTACCATTAAGGATAAAAAGATACATGGCGTTATTCTGGATAATGGTGAAGAATTATCATGTAATAGTGTCATTCTAACAACAGGAACCTTTTTAAATGGCCTTATCCATATTGGTCTGAATAGTTTTGAAGCAGGCCGGGCCGGGGAAAAACCAGCCCGGGGTATTACTGAGTCGTTGATCTCGGTCGGTTTAGAGGCAGGACGGCTTAAGACCGGTACACCCCCTAGGCTATACAAGGATTCCATCGATTCCAGTAAAATGATAGTGCAGGAACCCGATATTCCCCCCGTACCGTTTTCATTTTCAACTAAATCCTTGAATCAGCAACAAATACCATGCTACATGACCTACACTAACAAGAAAACACATGAAATTTTACGGGAAGGATTTAATCAATCTCCGCTGTTCACCGGAAAAATAAAATCAATTGGACCCAGATACTGTCCATCTATTGAAACAAAAATCGATCGCTTTAGCGAAAGAGAGAGACATCAGCTATTTATCGAGCCTGAGGGATATACAGACCCTGAAGTATATTTAAATGGATTTTCAACCAGCCTACCCGAGAAAACTCAAATATATGCTATTAAATCGATTCTGGGTCTTGAAAATGCAGAAATAGTTCGATTGGGATATGCGGTGGAATATGATTATTTCCCACCATATCAGTTGAAATATAGTTTAGAATCCAGGTTTATTGAAGATCTGTACTTTGCCGGACAGATTAATGGAACTTCCGGCTATGAAGAAGCAGCTGCCCAGGGCTTAATTGCCGGAATTAATGCAGCAGCAAAATTAATAAATTTACAGTTGTTGAAGATTGATCGATCAGAAGCATATATCGGTGTGCTGATCGATGACCTGATCAATAAAAGTACGACAGAGCCATATAGAATGTTCACATCGCGGGCAGAATTCAGATTATCCCTGCGTCAGGACAACGCCGATCTTCGTCTATCAAAATATGGAAGTCAATATGGATTATTAGACGAGAATGAAAAGTCAAGACTGGATAAAAAGATAACAGAAATTGAAACTTTGCGTCGACTAATAACTATGAAGAAAATGAGTGTCGAAGAGTATAATAAATGTTTCGGTCAACGAGGACCGGCTTTAAAACAGGGGGAGCGAATTGAATCGATCCTCAAAAGACCGGAAATAGGATTAAAGGAAATTTTATCGCACTTGTCCATCTATTATAATGATGATGTAATAC